>JAYYHP010000025.1:0-7419 GCA_036148335.1 Pseudomonadota bacterium | reverse complement strand
CTTCGGTGCTGTGTGCGGCGTACCTCAGTATGTCTGGTCCAGACACCATGATTACCACCACTCAACCAATGGTGATTGGGAAAAATACCGCGGTCCACTGACTGTTCTGTCGACGGACGAATACGCTCAGCTCAATGATAAACAGAAACGTCGTTATGCCAGCCAGCGCAAGCTTTACATGGGGCCATTGGCGGGTTTTCTGTACTTCGTTTTTAATCCTCGCTTTACATGGCTGAAGGGCACAGTAGGGCTGATAGCGCATGTGCTGAAAGGGCAAAAACCATCAACGTACACAACACGGTACTGGGCGACCCGGAAAGAGTTCTGGCATATGACAGGCAACAACCTGGCGCTGGCCCTGATCTGGACAGCGGTTGCTGCGACCTTTGGTGTTGTCGAGTTTACCGTGGTGTTTGTCGTGGCGCTGTCGTTGGCGGGGGCGTCAGGGATAATTCTGTTTACGGTTCAGCATAACTTTGAGAATTCCTACGCGTCTCCGACGGAGGGCTGGAACTACTTCACTGCAGCGTTGGCTGGAACCAGTTATCTGAAGCTTCCGCGTATTCTGCACTGGTTTACTGCGGACATCGGTTATCACCATATTCACCACCTGTCGGCCCGCATCCCTAACTACAATTTGCGAGCGTGCCATGAAGCGTACCGAGACCTGTTTGAGAATGTCACTCGCCTGACGCTAAAAGATATCCCGCATTCGATGCGTTACATCATCTGGGATGAGGAAAATGCTACCTTGATGACTCCGGAGCAGTTTCTAGCGCGCCAGGCCGAGCAACCCGTCGCGACTGCTCAAGCGGCCTGATCAATCAGAGTATTCAACGCAACCGCTGAGTGAGCGTATTGGCGAGCTCGGCGGACAGTTGCTCCGCGAGTTTTTCCGATGCCTTATTCAAGGCATTTTTCTGTATTCCTGATACACCGCGCGCTGTATCCGAAAACGAACTCAATACCCGGCCACTGCTGTCCCTGAGATTTACTCGGGCGTTTGCAAACACGTAGTAGTTGCCGTCCTGACGTTGGCTATCCAGATTCGCACTGACTTCGAAAGTTAAATCCGGCTCCGTTGAATCGCCGAGCTTCAAACCCTGATTAGTTAACGTTTCATACAGGCCGCCGCGCATGATTCTCGCGCCGTCGTCCAGCAGGGTGAGCCTGACATCCAGATCTTTCAGGTCAGCGAGAATACCGGTTCGGTAATCCCGTAAGTCCTGAGGCACTCGTGGCTGAGTGCGGCTTGTGGCAACGAAGGCGTGCTGCTCGGCCAATTGATCGTGCTGCGCAAACAGTGATAACGCTGGCAGTTGTTGCTGTAACCGTTCCAGTTTACCTGTGCCTGTGACCTCGCTGGTGCGCAGTTGGTTGAGCTCCTGTTCTACATCACGCAATTGCGCGGTAATACGGTTTGCTGCTGCAACACGATCTAGCTCAGCCAGTGCGTAGGCATACTTATCATCGACATAGGTGTCACGGATGATAACTTCATCCAGTGTGACGGTCGGGATGGTGCTGCTAACTGCCTGAGACACACTTTTCTGAAGACGCGTTTCCCCGTCCGATGTGAACTCGTTGATGCGACTGGAATTGGTTGCCGAAATGGTTACCTTTAAGCGGCTAACAAGATCTGCACGCGCAAAATCCGACGCGCGCTTCAATGCCTGATCCGGATTGCCATACAGCTCCATCGAGCCAACACCATATGCCTTGGCGTTGTCTGCTGGTGGTTTTGTCACCCACCCGGGCAAGCTCTGCGCCTGAGTCACAGAATCCGGCACTACGTCCTGGTCGCCTTTCTCGTACAGAGCGCTGCATCCATTGAGCAGAGTAACAGCGAGGGAAAGCGGCAGTAGAGTATGGCGCAGATGTTTGTTCATGTATTTCTCATCGCTCCTGCAGCTTCTGAATTTTCTTCTGGCCGTTCCAGACTTCGCGGTTGCTGGTCATGTCGATCAGTTTCATATCAACCTGATAGAAGGTCACGCGCTTCTTGCCTGCTTCATCAACGATGCTGTTGATGGAGCCTGACAGTGCAAAGTCAGCCGCGTCTTCCTGGCCCATTTCTTTGGCATTGCGTGAATTCAGCTCCTGATCACGACGCTCTTCCCGTACGGCATCACGTTCTTCGCCTGCAACTACGAAATCCGCTTTACCTGAGCGCAGCAAGGCACGTTTGATGTCGTTTACGAAAGTATCGACGGCAATGTGCTCGTGGGATTTGTTTGCAATGCGCTGGATGATGATGGTCGGACGTGCGTTATTTTCCAGTTCAAAATCACTGACCCATGGGAACGACAGCATGTCGTTGATCATCTCGGTGGCAACCAGCTCAGAGTCTTTGTTGTTCCACTGATCGGATAGTGCGATTTCCTCTGCGGGATCAACACGAGTGACTTTGGTCGCGCAACCGGCGGTGAAAACAGCAGCACCCAGCATGGTCAGGGCCGCGATACGGGTAATCGGGTTTAGCATAACTTCATTCCTTCGTTGGCAATCTTCGGGTCGGTTTGGATGTCGGGTCGTGTGGTGGTGACGACTCGATTGGAGTCGGGTTGTTCTGTTTTGGTTCAGATACGGGTGCGTCGACGTGTGTCGTCGAACCGTTCGTCCGGACCGTCCAGAGCAGAATATCGTCTTCCTTCAGGGTCAGCTTTTTCTGTCGCTGTGTACGTTGCTGGCCCGTCAGGCGCGAGTCCAGTGTCAGTGTGTGGTCACCGGGCTCAAGAAACAAGCGACGTATCTGTATTTCTCCGGGCAGTAGCAGCCAGCTACGGGTTTCAGCAGCATCGGTAAGCTGAGCAGCCAACTTACCCGCAAAGGCGAGTAAACCACTCGAGTCCTGTGATCCAATCGCAGCGGCGGTCAGGGCTTTGACGGCTGCGCGTGATAGCGCGGCCCGGATTTCCGGTCCAGCATTCTTCATCTGCTCCTGAATGGCCATCAATTGCGGACTCGCGGCGGGGTCCAGCGACCAGCTCTGCTGGCCGACAGACAGCTGGCTTTGGCCATACTCGACGGGCCTTGCGTAGTAAGGCACTGCGACGCGCAGCGAATTCCCGACCGCGTTCGTCAGCCCCATGCTCTCTGCCGTGTCGTAAAGCGGCCCAAGGAAAATCGTTTTCGTGAAAAAGTCGACCCGGAAATTTCGCGTGGCATTCAGATAGTCCGCTACCAGGCCATAAAACATTTTGTCTGCGTAGAGCAGGTAGAACCAATTTATCTCTTCTTGCGAATATTCAAAGAAGTAAGGCTGTAGTTCCAGAGCGCGCAGGTTGGGGTTGATCGAGAGTTGCAGGTTCAGCTCTTTCTTTTCGGGTACTCGTCCTTTGTGCTCAATCACAAGAACCTGACCTTTGCCTTCCAGATCGTTCAGCGCAGATCGTTGTGCTGCTGATAGCTTGCCGGCTGTTGCCGTCTGAATCTCGGCATCAGTGAACCCTGTGCGCTGCATCATACGGGCTGCGTCCATCCAGGCCTGGGCAGCCATCCCGTTCCCCAGTTGAAACTGTTCGGCATAGCCTGATTCGTAGCTTTCAGCGGCTTTCAGGTAGCTGATTCGTGCGTTATCAAACTCGCGGTTCATCTCAAAGCTGACGCCCGTAAGGTAGTGGGCTAACGCATCGTCCCGGTAGGTCAGGTCTTCGGTGTCGACCAGATTTCCAACCAGTACGGAGAATACGTCCATCACCTTGCTGAAGGTGCGCTCTTCTTTGTCTTTGTACTGGTTGTACGACCCTTCGTTATTCCGTAGTGCCTGCAGGCGCAACAGCAGACGCCTTGATTCGATACGTGCTCCCTCGACGGCATCCTGCCGGGCATTGCCGTAGGGTAGTGTTCCGGCGATAGCGAGGTAATTCAGGGCTTTGTAGTAGTAGATCATCATTTCTTCATGAGTATTCCCCGCATAGTCTGCGTTCCGTGGGTTACTCATCATGACCATCAGGGTATCGCGAAGCTGACGCTTTTTAAGCGCCTCTGTAATGCGGGCAGCATCCTCGAGAAGGCGGTTACTCTCAGCGTAATTGCCCTCGAGGTGCCGGATGACGCCGAGCTCAAGATTGTAGAGCAGGCGATCTTTGCCATCGGCGGATAACGTTGATTCGATCTGGGTCGCAGCGGCGGTGTAATCACCCTGATCCACTGCCGTCAGGGCCTGCTGTACACCATTGCCATAGGTCGCACAGCCCGTGAGGTGAAAAATGGCGATGGCTGAAAGGACATAGAACAGTCGACGGGCTGACAATGGTGTTTCTCCTTTGATGGCTCTAGGAGTGTAACGCACCCGACGTCAGGTGCCACTCGTATTGTGCTGATTTGTCCGGGACAGCCTATGGCTGCTCTGTTAATGTCATCAGGCCATAATTCAAGATGATTCCTCACGTCATGACGAATCATTTACTCTTTCAATTGATCAGGAGAAACGCGATGGCGACAGCTGAGACACCCGCTTCACCCAACTCTTCACCTAGCTCTTCACCCAGTTTCAAGGCTCCCGTGGTACTTGTAGCTGGCACCTTCTGTTACCCGGAAGTGTTTGACGACATGAAACAAGAGTTTGAAGCGCGCGGCCACCAGGTTTATGCACCACCGCTTCGCCATCACGATCTGCCATTATTGGAAGGCGCACTGGCGATGAAAGAGACCAGTTTGCTCGACTACCGTGATGATTTTATTGAGCTGATCAAAGGGCTTGATGCACCGCCAATTATTGTCGGCTGGTCTATGGGTGGCTTGATCGCACAGCTTATTGCTCAGGACGTTGAGCACAAAGCACTGATGTTGCTCTCACCGGCTCCGGCGGCAGGGATTTTTGCTGCGTATCCGTCTATGGTCCGTACTTTCCAGCATCACTTCTCGCGCTGGGGTTTCTGGCGGAAACCACTGATGCCCGAATGGGAAAGCTTTGTCTGGAGTACCGGCCACCTGCAGGACGAGCAGTTGATGCGTGATGCGTTTGTGCAGTTAAAAGCCGAGTCCGGTAAGGCGTATTTTGAGATGTCGATGTGGTTCTTCGATAAAAAGCGCGCCAGTAAAGTCTACCCAGAGCGCATTCAGACACCGGTTCTTGTGATTGCCGGCACAGATGACAGAATCGTCAGAACCCCTATCAGCAAGACAACTGCAATGCGTTTTCAGCAGGGTAAGTTTGTCGAGTTGTACCGGCAGGATCACATGCTGGTTACGGGTACCGGTCTACCCAGAGTGATGCCTGAGTTTGACCGTTGGGCCGATGAAAACAACCTCTAAAATTACCTTTTCACAGATGATGAAAACGACAATAACTATGTTAGCAACCAAGCGTTCGTACCTGTTGGCCATCGGTGTACTTGCAGGCTCCCCTGCTGCCAGTGCGCTGGAGTTCTATGGCGAAATTAATATGTCGCGGCAGGAAATTACCGAGGATGGAGAGACCTATTCTGATATCCGTTCTAATGGCTCCGCCATCGGCGTGATGGAAGAGCGAGCCTTAAACCGAGGCGTGTCGGCTGAATTTCTGCTTGAGTATGAAATCATGCCAAATCAGCCCGTCGCGTCATCGGGTGGCTCTTACGAGCAGGACCCACTCACACTGAGTGCGGGATACGTCGGTTTGATCGGCTCTGCAGGGAAACTGAAAATCGGGTATTTCGCGACACCGCTCAAAATATTGGGTGAGGATATCGACCACTTTACGGATCTGCGTGGTGACAAGGCTCGCTACATTACAACGGGTGACGTCGATATCAGTAATGCGTTTATGTACACCTCCCCAGAATGGCGGGGGCTGACGGCCCGGATCAGCCATGTCAGCTATGAAACCAGCCCAGATGAAGAGAGCATGGAAGATGAACGCAGCAATGGTGTCTCAGTGTCCGTCTCCTATGAATATGGCGACATGTTCACCGGTATCGCCTATGACTCTGAAGTTGAAGGCGAAGAGATAGATCTCTTCCGTGCGGTTGCCCGATATCCTCTCGGCCCGGTGAATATCGGCGTGTTATGGGAGCGTCGCAAGGATAACAACGCGGACAACACGACGAGTGGCTGGTTGGCATCGGCCACAGCGCCAGTAACTGAAAACGTGTCGTTGCAGTTTCAGCATGGTCGTTCAGACAATGTTGCTGAAGGCGGAAGAGCAACCAGTCTGGGCGCAACCTATGACTTGGGGAATGACGTCAGCCTCTATGTGTTTGCTACCGATAACACGTCTGACGATACCTCCGGAGAGCTTGGCGACGAGTCTGAATACGGCCTCGGCATTAGCTACGTGTTCTGACGGGGCAGATTCCTTCAGACACAAAAAAACGGGCAATGCGGCTTCCTGCTACATTGCCCGTTCTACATCTGGGTGCTGCTGATCGTTAGTTATGCTTTGACCATAGTCTATCGGGAAAGATCCTCAAGTCGCATTCCGACTTTAGTAAAACGTGATGCGGTCGTCAGCCTTCCTTATCATCCAATCCCAAAATTTTCAGCGGCTTCACATCTTCATCCAACAACGCTTTGCCATCGACGGGTGTCACTCGTGTGGTCAGCTCTGTTGCAAGTGAGTTGGCCTCTTCCTGTGCTTGTTCTTTACTGGTCTGGCTGTAGCCACAGCTGATGCACTCGCGGACTTCGTCGCCGTCGTCGTTGGTGTACATCACAGTGCGGTCCATTTCGGAGCATTTTGGGCAGACCGCGCCGGCGATAAAGCGGCGCGGGCGTTTAGGTGCTGTTGTCTGGGTTTCTGGTGTGCCGGTCATGCCACCTCCGGGATTTCAATGCCAGAATGACGCAGTAGCGGCTCCACCGATGGCTTACGGCCACGGAAGGCTTCAAACAGTTCTGCAGCTTCACGTGATCCGCCCTGAGAGAGGATTTCTTTCAGGAAGCTTTCGCCGGTGGTTTTGTTGAAGATGCCTTCTTCCTCAAAACGTGAGTACGCATCTGCACTCAGGACTTCGGCCCATTTGTAGCTGTAATAACCGGCGGCGTAGCCACCGGCAAAAATGTGGCTGAAACTGTGCTGGAAGCGGTTGAAGTCAACGGTCGGTACCACGGTCACTCTTTCGCGCACTTCGCTCAGAATTTCCTCGGCGGTGACAGGGTTGCTGTCGCTGTATTCGCGGTGCAAGCGGAAGTCGAACAGGGCGAATTCGAGCTGACGCATGGTCATCATGGCGCTCTGGAAGTTCTTCGCCGCGAGCAGCTTATCCAGCAGCTCCTGTGGCAGTGGCTCGCCGGTTTCGTAGTGACCCGACAGGAAAGCCAGCGCTTCCGGCTCGTAGCACCAGTTTTCCATAAACTGACTTGGCAGCTCGACCGCATCCCAAGCGACGCCGTTGATGCCACTGACCGCGCTGACGTCGATCTCGGTCATCATGTGGTGCAGGCCGTGACCAAATTCATGGAACAGGGTGGTCATTTCGTCGTGGGTCAGCAGTG
>JAYYHP010000024.1:0-3668 GCA_036148335.1 Pseudomonadota bacterium | reverse complement strand
CTTAAAAGAAACCCAATGGGCTGGTGGCGTAGCTGACCAACAGGTTCTTGGTCTGCTGATAGTGCTCCAGTGCCACTTTGTGGGTTTCGCGGCCGATGCCTGACTTCTTGTAACCACCAAACGCCGCGTGTGCTGGGTAGGCGTGGTAGCAGTTGGTCCAGACTCGACCCGCCTGAATGCCGCGGCCCATGCGGTATGCGCGGTTCATGTCACGGGTCCATACGCCAGCACCCAGACCAAACTCAGTATCGTTGGCGATTTCCAGCGCTTCGGCTTCGTCTTTGAAGGTGGTGACACTGATCACCGGGCCAAAGATTTCTTCCTGGAACACGCGCATCTGGTTGTTGCCTTTGAATACGGTTGGCTGGATGTAGTAGCCGGTTTGCAGGTCGCCTTCGAGTTTTTCTGGTGCACCACCAATCAGGACTTCAGCGCCTTCCTGCTTACCGATTTCAATGTACTTCATGATGCGTTCGTACTGTTCTTGTGATGCCTGAGCACCGACCTGAACGTCCGTATCCAGTGGATTACCGCGCTTGATGGTTTGCGCGCGCTCTACCACTTTGGCGATAAATTCGTCGTAGATGCTCTCCTGAATCAGGGCTCGTGAAGGACAGGTGCAGACTTCGCCCTGGTTAAAGAAGGCGAGTACGGTGCCTTCGACGGCTTTGCTCAGGTAGTCGTCTTCCATCTGCATGACGTCTTCGAAATAGATATTCGGTGACTTACCACCCAGTTCGACGGTGCTTGGAATCAGAGTTTCGGCGGCACAGCGCAGAATGTGTTGGCCAACCGGGGTCGAGCCGGTGAATGCCAGCTTGGCGATACGCTTGCTGGTGGCCAGCGCCTGACCGGCTTCTTCACCTAAACCATTCACAATGTTGACCACGCCCGCTGGCAGCAGATCACCGATCAGTTCCATCAGAACCAGAATGGAGGCCGGGGTCTGTTCGGCAGGTTTCATCACTACGCAGTTACCGGCGGCCAGAGCCGGGCCAAGTTTCCAGGCGGCCATCAGAATCGGGAAGTTCCACGGGATAATCTGGCCAACCACGCCCAATGGCTCGTGCACGTGATACGACACAGTCGTCTCGTCCAGCTCAGCCATGCTGCCTTCTTGTGAGCGCAGGCAGCCAGCGAAATAACGGAAGTGATCTACCGCCAGTGGGATGTCAGCGGCAAGGGTTTCGCGAACGGCTTTACCGTTATCCCAGGTTTCGGCCACGGCCAGCATTTCAAGGTTGTCTTCGATGCGGTCGGCGATTTTCAGCAGGATATTCGAGCGTTCCTGAACCGACGTTTTACCCCACGCAGGCGCGGCTGCGTGAGCGGCATCTAGCGCTTTTTCGATATCGGCACTGTCGGAGCGGGCAACACGGCAGAACACTTCACCGTTAACCGGGCTGACGTTGTCCATGTAATTGCCGTTCACCGGCGCGGCGAATTCGCCATTGATGAAGTTGCCGTATTGCTCTTTAAAGGTAACGACTGAGCCGGCTTGTCCTGGGTTTGCGTAGATCATAGTGGTATCTCCGTTGTTATTATTCGTGCCTGTACGACTAACGTCGCAGGCCACGCACGATTGAGTCGCTGCGTGTTGTACCTCTCCAGACTATGTGGTCTAGTGGAGTGAAGACTTGCACGTGAGTCCGCAACATTGTTCTCTCAGTCCGTCTTGCCCGAGCATGCGAAAGCGATACCGTTGAGAGTTTGGGATAGACCCAGCAGACAATCTTGCAGACCAGTGCGTAATGAGGCCTCCGCTAATGACAACAAGAACACGGAGCCTGACGGCAATGGCAGAGCGCCACCGTCGTGAGGTCGCTCCCACACAACTGATTGAAAACCGCACTGTGTACGCTAGCCAGTTGGCGGAGTTGTCGGTGTACGACACCTATGAAGCTGCAGAGCGCGTGCGCTTAGATGCCGGTGAGTTGTTGTATTGCGGCATGATGTCAGGGCGAAAGATCATGCACGGCAGTGACGGCTTCTCGACTGAGTTTCTGCCACATGAGTCGTTTGTGGTCGCACCGGGTAAGCATGTTGAAATCGACTTTCCTGAAGCCTCATTGGAGTCCCCAACCACCTGCATGACCCTCGAGATCCCAAGGGAGACCTTGCGCAAAGTCTGTGATCAGTTGAATACTGTCAGCGAACGTCCCAAAGAGCTGGGTGAATGGCAGGATGACAGTCGTCAGTTGCATCTGGCCCATACAGACGCAACGCAGCAGTTGCTGGAGCGTATTGTGGCCAGCCATGTGCAGAAAGAAGACGACTGCGACCTGGTGCTGAATTTTGGCGTTAACGAGCTGGTGGCGCGCATGTTACGTCAGCAGGGGCGGGACTTTTTATTGCGCTGTGTGCAGCAGAATCCAACACAATCCGGCCTGACCAATGCCGTTGCATCGATTGAAGAAAATCTCGCCCAGCCGGTCAATATTGATCATCTGGCCAAAATCGCCTGTATGTCGCGCAGTAAATTATTCCAGCAGTTTAAAAACAGTCTGGGCTGCAGTCCGGCGCAGTACCAGCAGCAGCGTCGGTTGGAGCAGGCCTGTAAGTTGATTCGCAGCGGGCAAAGTATTACCAGTACCTGTTATGAATTAGGGTTTTCTAACCCCAGTCATTTCTCCCGGCGTTTTCATCAACAGTATGGGATGACGCCAAGAGAATTTGCTGCGCGTTAATTTATTTTTCAGATTTTAATTTTTATTTATTAGATTTATTTTCTGGAAAATAACGACGCGCTTTTCGTCTCGGTAAACACAGGTTAAACCGAAATTTTCTTCGATAAAATGTATCGTTTCCTCGTGCATAAAAATGACGTGAGTCGGATCTCGATTGTAATGCCAGTGCATGAATTTTTCCGTGCTACTCCAACGACTGGTCATTAATGCTAGAACTCCGTTCGGAGTTAACCACGACACCAGTTTCTCCAGCTCTTTTTCGGGCTGATGAAAGTGTTCAAAGCACTCAGTGGCGGTAATTACGTCGTAAGGTGGCGTCGCCTGCTCTGGAAAGAAGAAAGGGTCATAGTTGTCGCACTGAATCCCTTTTTGTTCCAACAAGACCGACAGCGTCGGCCCCGGCCCACATCCATAATCCAGAGCGTTGAGTGCTTTCTTCGGCTCAATGATGTTCAGCAGTGGCTCCAGAAGAATATTCAGAAAGCCGACGTAGCCTTCGTCTTCAATACTGTTCTTATGGGTGGCGTAGTAGGCCTTCTCGTCCTCTGCGCTCAGGTAGTCGTCAGGATGCATAAATGCCAGATGGCAGTGCCCGCAGCTCAGGTAGCGGCGCGGCATGGCGCTATTGAGGTCGGTAAGTTTCGCTGTTTCCTGACATAAAGGGCAGGCTGGAGAAGTCATGTCGCGTATTCCGTTGAGTGCGTTTTGCCTACGGCCCGTAATTCCGCGACAATAGAGCGCATAGTATCCAGCTTCTGAGAAGCCCGGCAATCTTGAGACATCAGTGAGGCGCACAAACCCATGACAACCCGTATCGCCATCAACGGTTTCGGACGTATCGGCCGCTGTGTGCTGCGTGCATTGTATGAAAATGGCTATCGCCAGGACATGGAAGTGGTCGTGATCAATGAGCTCGCTGACATCGATTCACTGAGCTACATGCTGCGCTACGACAGTACCCACGGTCGTTTTAACGGCACC
>JAYYHP010000023.1:0-5388 GCA_036148335.1 Pseudomonadota bacterium | reverse complement strand
ACCAGCACCATCACCACGGGAATGGCCCAGCGATCTTCGTCCTCAAAGACGCCTTCCCAGCCATGGCGGGCCACCGCAACATAGAGGTAGTTCCCACTGCGTACCGGGCCAATCATCTGCCAGCCATCATCCTGCCCCCAGAGTATCTGCGAGCGTTCGGCGGCCTCATCGGCGAATTCTTCAATGTCGTGAGGGAGTTGGCTGATGTTATCCAGCGGGGTAATGACCAGGTTCCAACCCGGACGAAGTTTGCGCCAGAAGCGACGCTCTTCAGCAAGAATCGGACGTTGGGTATCTATAATACTGCGCAGCAGGCGAGTTTCCTGCACGGTGGCCTGTCGGTAGTAATCGTCTTCAATCCAGACGATCATGCCCACCGCGGCTGTCATCGCCAGAAAGACAATAAACCAGAACCAAAGAAAGATTCGCAGAAACAGCGAACGATACCAACGCACCATTACTTTATGCCTACTCGTCGCGTTTACACGCGAACGAGCATGTAACCACGGCTACGGACGGTCTTGATCCAATCAGAACCGTCGTCGCGCTTGCCCAGCTTTTTACGCAGGTTACTCACGTGCATATCAATCGAGCGATCGTAGGCCATCAACTGGCGACCCAGTGCCGCCATCGACAGGCTGTCTTTATCCACCAGATCGCCCACGTTTTCCATCAGGCATTGCAACACACCAAACTCAGCACCGGTGAGAGGCAGTTCTTCACCGTTGCGTGTGGCTGTGCGCGTGGCTGGATTGACTTCCAGCTCACCGACCTTCAACTCGCTGGACGACGCGCTGTGATCGTCCGCCGACAACTCAATACGGCGAAACAGAGCTTTGATACGCGCCATCAGTTCATGGTGGTGATAAGGCTTGGGAATGTAATCATCCGCGCCGTGCTCAAGGCCCAACACGCGGTCTACGCTCTCGCCTCGCGCAGTCAGCATAATGACCGGAATCGACGATTTCTGGCGCAGCTCTTTCAGCACTTCGAAGCCGTTCTTACGCGGCAGCATGACGTCCAGCAGCACCAGATTAAACTGACCACTCAGTGCCTGTTGCAGGCCCGTGTCGCCATCGTGCACCGCCGTCAGCTCAAAACCTTCCATCGACAAATATTCTTTGAGCAGCTCGCCCAGTTCTACGTCGTCGTCGATTAATAGTACGGATTTCATAATTCACCTCTGTGCTCAGAGTACCTGTGGACCCGCAGGCGCCCACCCGGTTTTACCCTTTTTTACGCTCAATCTGCCCTACTGATCCAGCAGCGTGGCTACCCATCGCGAACGCTCGTTCACCTCAAAGGCGATTTTCACCACCATGGTCAGCGGGATGGATAACAACATCCCCACCGGCCCAAGCACCCAGCCCCAGAACACCAGAGACAAAAACACCACCAGCGTCGACAGCCCTAACGTGCGTCCCATCATCTTTGGCTCAACGATGTTGCCAAAAAAAGTATTCGCAAACACATACACCGCCGCCGTAATGGCCGCCTCGCCAACACCCAACTGAATCAGCGCCACCAGAACCGCGGGCACCGCCGCAATAATAGAACCAATATTAGGGATGTAGTTCAGCAAGAAGGCCACCAACGCCCACATGGCGGCGTAATCGACACCAATAATCCACAGCGCAATACCAATCGTGGTGCCTGTCATCAGACTGACCAGGGTTTTGATCACCAGATACTTCTGCACCAGCTGCGAGAAGCGCGCAAAATGCTTCAGCGCCTGCGTTTTATCCCCCAGCGCCTGACGCAGCTTCGCCGGAAAGCCCGTGGCCTCCAACAAAATGAAAATAACGGTAAACAAAATCAGGAAGGTATTGGCCAGCACCCCCCCCAGACCATTGAATACATTTGCGACCATCTTCATGACCGCCCCGGGGTTTACGTACTCACGCAACACATTATCAGAGACATCAATGCCCTTCGCCTGCACCCAGGCAACCGACTGATCAACCAACGCCTGCAGCTTCGTCTCGTACAGCGGAACGTCCTGATAGAACGCATTGATGGTGCGCCCCACAAAAGTCGCCAACAAAGTGCCAAACAACAAAAAGCCGACCAGAATCAGCAGCACCGCAACAATCTCCGGTACCCGATGGCGAGTTAACCAACGCATCACAGGCGCACTCAGAATCGCGATAAACACCGCCAACAAAAACGGAATCAGAATACTCGCCGCACTCTTAACCCCAGCAATCACCACCACACACGCCGCTGCCATCAGCAGCACATTCCCAGTGACGCGTGCATCACTCTGACTCATTGCTCCGCTCCTTGACCAGAATTGGTAAACGCAGCGCCACCATACCGCAGTGCACACAGACAGACAAAACACACAAAGGCTGGACAGACGCCCCATCCCTTGGGTAATATCGCGGCCGCTTCTGTGCGGAAGTGGTGAAATTGGTAGACACGCCAGATTTAGGTTCTGGTGCCGTAAGGTGTGAGAGTTCGAGTCTCTCCTTCCGCACCACTTACTCTTCCTGAGTAGGTGATCTCTTCAAAAATATTATTCCCCACAAGACCCGACTCACTTAGTCACGTTCTTCAGTCTGAATTTTATACACGCTGATGTGCGAAGTGCCTATCACGTTGAATTAGGCATCAACTAGAGTTCGACTTTCCGTAGAAAATCCGGCCAGATTTTATGAGCATTATTGGCAACATAGCCGAGAGAACTTTCAGAATTTGATTGCCCCAATTAGCGCTACCTTCCCAAGTACAGATTAATCACTGCAGTCAGTGATGTTCTCATCGGCCACTCAGGCATGGCGTGAATAGTCTGATACTATTAACCTATCTATTATCTAAAACACCATCTGAAACAACACACCGCCGGAGTTGTTTGGGGAGTTGTCTATGTCTGTTTTTCGTTTGTCTCGTAAACCCGCCTCGCTGGCCATCACGGCTCTGATTGGCTTATTGCCAGCCGCTCACAGTCAGGCGCTCGATAAGCATTTCATGGCGTTTAAGTACACTCAGTTCACACCGATCAGTAACGAAGACTCGGTATTCCCTGAAGGCAGCATTGATTTCGATTCTACGGCGTTCACCGAGCTGACGTACGCCAGCCCCACCAGTAAGCCGTTTTCGATTGAGGTCTCGGCGTTGCTGGATGCCGAGCAAGAGGTCGATCAGCTTAAGGCGCTGTTCAACTGGGGAGGGATCATGCTGGTGACCAGCAGCGGTACGATTAAGGGCAGTTTCTCTGAAACCGACGAGGCGCGACTGCCGGGCAATCAGGACCCAGACGCGCTGTTTCAGACGCTACTCCCGGAAGAGCAGTCGTTTGAAGGCAAGTCTCAGTTTATCGCGCTAGGCATCGAGCGCTACGGCGACCGCTACGTTGGCCTGGGCTACCACCGCGTCGTTGCCCCAATGTTGTTGTCGGTTGATACCAATCAAAACCCGACGTTTGGTTTTAACTCGCGCACCGGTGAGTTTGAGAACTACAACGAAG
This sequence comes from Pseudomonadota bacterium, assembly GCA_036148335.1. GTDB lineage: Bacteria > Pseudomonadota > Gammaproteobacteria > Pseudomonadales > Oceanobacteraceae > Thalassolituus. The sequence continues at coordinate 1,919 of JAYYHP010000023.1, read as the reverse complement.
AGGGGAATTACCCGTATCAGGCGGTGGATGCCGAGGGCACACTGGAAACCTTTGGTTTATGGGTGAGAACCGACACGCTGAAAACCAGCTTCAACGAAGTCGCAAAAACCAATCGTCGCGATATGGGCTTTTTCCTATCGTTGGATGCATTGCTGGGCGTGTCCACTTACACCCCGGGAGATCAGGTCGAGATTGATTACGAAAACGCCACGGAGGAAGTCGCCAGCGATACCGGCAACCCGGGCGAGGGCACGGCCTTGAATGCCATGGGGTCGACCTCGCTGCTGTCGATCCGTTCCACCTTCGGCGCTGGGTTTCAGGCCGTGGCACCGGTCTCTGATTACATCGTTGGTGCCAGCCTGGGCGTAGAGGGCTCGCTGAACATCAATATGTTCGAGAGTGATTACAGTGCTGGGCCGGGCGTGGATGCTGAGCTGTTCACTGAAGGCTTTAATGCAGGTTATGGTGTGTTCTTCCGGGTAGCGGGCGCTTTCTGAGCGCTTGGCCTGAATCCAGCGAATCAAGGCAATAATTTCTGATAATAAAAGACAGAAGGCTACAATAGGCCGAAATCTCGGATCGAACCCTCGCCCATGACTGGCCTTCTGATACTTTTATTCTTTCTGGTTGCTGGCACGCTGCTGCAACTGGAATACGTTCTCCCTGTGCCGGGCTCAATCATCGGCATGTTGCTGCTGCTGATGTTTCTGATGTTACGCGGTCGCACGCCCGAGCCTCTGGCCCAAATCAGTCGCACACTGTCGCCCTTGCTGCCGTTGTTTATCATTCCGGTGAGCGTCGGCATTATCACGCAAAAGTCCTTACTGGCGGATAACGGTGTGGCCTTGTTGGTGATTCTGGCCATCAGCCTGATTCCCGGCGCGCTCGTCTGCGCGGCCATTATGCAAATGGGAGGCAAACCACGTGATTGATACCCTGCTGCATTTGCCTCTGTTCTGGGCGCTGCTCACCATTGCCGCCTTCACGCTCGGGCAACAAGTCTACAAGGCGTTAGGCAACACGGCGTTTTTGCCGCCGATTCTGACCGGCATTGTGATGGTGTCGGTGGTGCTGGAAACCACCGGCATCTCGTTTGATACCTACATGGAAGGTGGGCAATACCTGCATCTGATGCTGGGGCCGGTGGTGGTGATGCTGGCGGTGCCTCTGTATCAGTTTATCCATGTCATGAAGAAAGAATGGCTGCGCATCAGTCTGGCCATTTCGCTGGGCAGTGGCACCACCGTCGCCGTTGCTGCGGTGCTCGCGCACGTGTGGATTAGTGATGATGCCATTACCATCACCATGACCACCAAGTCGGTGACCACCCCAGTAGCCGTGACGTTAAGTGAGCAGCTGGGGGGCATCAGCGCCCTGGCCTCGGCCTTTGTCATCATCACTGGCGTCTTTGGCGCTCTGATGATTCCGCCGCTGTTAAGAGCTACCCGACTGGATGCGCCGCAGAGTGTGGGCCTGACTTTGGGCGTTTGCGCCCATGCGGTCGGCACCAGCCGGGCACTGGAACTGGGGACTCAGCAGGCGGCGTACTCCGCCATGGCCATGACACTGACTGCCACCTTACACGCACTTCTGTTACCGTGGCTGATGTAACAGCAACCTATTTAATGAACGATCAGATACGACTATGAAAAGCGCATTGCAGAAACTCTTCGCACCCCTTCTGAATATTTTTGAAAACAGCCAGGAAGAGTACGTGTACAAACCGTCTCATCGCACCATTTTAATGGCCGTGGGCTGTCTGTTTCTGGTGATTGCCGGCGCCGGAGTCTTTATTGCGATTGCGGCAAACCAACCGGGCGGGGCGTTTCCTGCGGCGGTATTCGGCATCGCTGGATTCGTCTGCATTATCGTAGCGACGCTGGGCTCAGATAAAGCCGTAGCCAATATCTGGAAGAATC
>JAYYHP010000022.1:0-2397 GCA_036148335.1 Pseudomonadota bacterium | reverse complement strand
GATTTGCCGGAAGAGTTTGGCTTCCGTAATGGTCAGTACTACCTGTCGCCGGCGCAGGCTCAGGCAATTCTGGATTTGCGTCTGCAAAAACTGACCGGCCTTGAGCATGAAAAACTGATCGAAGAGTATCAGTTAAAACTGGAAGAAATTGCTGAGTACCTCGAAATCCTGGGCAGCCCTGAGCGCCTGATGCAGGTCATTCGCGAAGAGCTTGAAGCGATCCGTGAAGAGTACGGCGATGAGCGCCGCACCGAAATTATCGCGCAGAAACGCGATCTGACCATGGCTGACCTGATTCCAGAGGAAACTCTGGTGTTGACCTTGTCTCACGCCGGTTACGCGAAGACTCAGCCGATGGATTCTTATCAGGCGCAGAAGCGTGGCGGTAAGGGCAAATCGGCGACCGCGGTCAAAGACGAAGACTTTGTAGAACACCTGCTGGTGGTGAACAGTCATGACACGGTGCTGTGTTTTACTGATGCGGGCAAGGTGTACTGGCTGACGGTATACGACATTCCTCAGGCGAGCCGTAACGCTAAAGGCCGCCCAATTGTGAACGTCCTGAACTTGTCAGAAGAAGGCGAGCGCATCACGGCGATTCTGCCGGTGGACGAATACCGCGATGATCTCTACGTCTTCATGGCAACCGCACGCGGTACCGTGAAGAAAACCACTCTGGATCAGTTCAGCCGTCCGCGTTCTACTGGCTTGATTGCCTGTGAACTGGATGAGGGCGATCACCTGGTGGGCGTTGCTATCACCGATGGTGACAAAGATATCCTGATGCTGAGCGACGCGGGCAAAGCGGTTCGCTTTAAAGAATCTGACGTACGTGCCATGGGGCGTACTGCTCGTGGTGTACGTGGTATCAAACTGGCGGATGACCAGCGCGTGATTTCATTGATCGTCCCAGAAGAAGACGGCACGATTCTGACCGCCTCTCAGCGCGGTTTTGGTAAGCGTACCAACGTGGAAGAGTTCCCGACCAAAGGGCGTGGTACTCAAGGCGTGATCGCGATGGTCACCAGTGACCGTAACGGCGCGCTTGTTGGCGCGGTACAGGTCTTTGATGGTGACGAGGTCATGCTGGTCAGCGACCGCGGTACGCTGGTACGTACTCGTGTTGACGAAGTATCGGTGCTGGGGCGTAACACTCAGGGCGTTACTCTGATTAAAGTCGCTGACAAAGAAAAACTGGTTGGCGTTGAACGAATCTGTGACGCGGAAGGCGATGCCGACGAGGTGGCGGGCGAGGGTGTTGATTCTGATGAGCAGAGCAGTGCTCAAGAAGGCTCAGCGGCAGACGGCGATAGCGGTTCAGCGGATGCCTCTGGTGGCTCATCGGATACCCCTAGTGGCGTAGACGATGGTGTAGAGGGCGAGGGCAACGATGAGTGATCAGTCCCTCACTGGGAATCAGCCACAGCGAGATGATGAAATCGATTTGTTCGATTTGATCGATGATGTTCGTGATAAATGGCGCTGGGTCGTCGGTTTGGCTCTGTTCGGCCTGTTAGTAGCGGCGCTGTATGTTGTCGTCGCCACACCGGTGTATCGAACCGAAGCGGTGATTAAAGATGCGCCAGCGTCGGATTTGGTGGCGTTTAATCAGCCAGCGTTGCGTACCACGCTGATCCTTGAAGCTCGTAAAGACGTTGAAAAAGAAGGCGAAGAAGATGACGAGGGACCATCCCTGAGCGCGGAGCCCGTATTCGAACTCGACTCTGAACAAGCTTTTATGGGCGCCCGAGCCGTGGTTCGTTCTGTGTCTACCCGAAAGGCGTTTTATCAGGATTTGATGCAGGGGTCGGATGAAACGCTCAAGGCGTTAATTTATGACGCGGAGTACACGGATGAGCAGAACCTGGCCTTGTTTCTGGAACGGTTCGGCTTTTCAGACCCAAGTGCGAAGCAACTTCTGGATGTGTACTTTACCGTCACCTTTGAGCTGGCAGATGCAGAGCGTGCGACACGAGTGTTGAATGACTACGTGGCGTTTGCGTTGGGCCGTTACGATCGTCAGATTCGATCTGAGCTTGGCCGGAAACTGAGTGCACAGTTGCAGTTGAACGAGTCATGGGCCGATTCGCTGCGCGCCACGTATCATGCCGAAAAGCGTCGTCGCATCATTGAGCTGAAAGAAGCGGCCGAGATTGCCAAGGTGATTGGCCAGAGTCAGCCGTTTTACAACTCTAATGATGTGGTGGTCAGCAGCGAGCCGCCCTTATATATGATGGGCGAAAAGGCATTACGGGCTGAAGTTGCTCAGCTAGAGTCTCGTACTAACCTCGAGACCGAAGATCTGTTTATCAAGGGGTTGCCTGAGATCTTGCAAAATACCGCCTTGCTCGAATCCGTCAACGTTGATTGGGATTCGGTAAATTACGCCCTGATCGA
>JAYYHP010000021.1:0-7093 GCA_036148335.1 Pseudomonadota bacterium | reverse complement strand
CAATTGATGACATCGTTCAGAAACGTAAAACATCGAAAAAACAGAGAGTTGCTTGTGAATCCAAAACTGACACTTAAATCTCGTGTGCTGGCGACTGTCTTTGGCAGTGTGCTCGCTTGGTGCTTTGCGCTGGCAGCCCATGCGGCTGATCCAGTCTGGGTGGATGTGCGTACCCCGGGGGAGTTTGACGCAGGGCATTTGTCGATTGCGGTAAACATTCCACACGGCAGCATTGTTGAAGGCTTGGCGTCTGTGACGGACGACAAATCTGCACCCGTGTTTCTGTACTGTCGCTCAGGCAATCGTGCTGGCATCGCCAAGCGTGCATTGGAAGAAGCCGGATACACCCAAGTGGTTAATCATGGCAGTCTGGAAGAAGCCCGTGCGGCGTACGCCGAGTACAACGCTCTGTAAGTTAGTCCTGTAGCTAGCTTAAATGCTTAGTGACGCTAAATGCTGTCGCTAAGTGTCGTTACTCGCTGTGTTGAGACACCAGTGGATTAAAAAACCCGCCGATTCAGGCGGGTTATCCGTTTGTGCGATCTCTGGGGCAGCTCAATGCCTCGTTTAACCCACGAAGGCAAGCGCGGCTTCCATGACATCGATGCCGGATTCTCGCTTGTGTGCGTTCTCGCTAAGGTGTCGGCGGTACAGTCGTGATCCACGCTCACCATTAAACAGTCCCAGCGTATGACGGCTGATATGGTGAAGCGGGGCACCTTTGCTCAGCAGCGATTCAATGTAGGGGTGCAGCGCACGGATGGCGTCCTTTTTGTCCGATACCGGATCGCTGTGGCCAAAATAGTGAGAGTCGACGTTCATCAGGATGGAAGGATTCTGGTAGGCTTCGCGTCCTAGCATGACGCCGTCGAGTGATTTCAGCAGCTCGTCCGCTTGCTCGTGTGTTTTGATGCCGCCGTTGATGATGATTTCAAGTGACGGAAATTCCTGCTTCAGGCGAATCACATCTTCATAGCGCAGCGGAGGCACTTCACGGTTTTGCTTGGGCGATAATCCCTGCAAGATGGCCTTGCGTGCATGCACGATGAAGGTGGTGCATCCGGTGTCGGCGACGGTGCCGACGAAGTCACGCATGTGCTCGTAGCTGTCCTGATCGTCAATGCCAATACGATGTTTGATGGTCACGTCGATGCTGGTCGCGTCCTGCATGGCTTTAATGCAATCGGCAACCAGTTGTGGGTGGGCCATCAAGCAAGCACCGATCATGTTGTTCTGTACGCGATCACTCGGGCAGCCAACGTTCAGGTTAACCTCGTCGTAACCCCAGTCCTCAGCAAACTTAGCGCATTGCGCCAGCTCGTCGACGTTGCTGCCACCTAGCTGAAGTGCAATCGGATGTTCTAGGTCGTTGTACTCAAGAAAGCGTTCGCGGTTGCCATGTATCAGGGCGCCGGTGGTGACCATCTCAGTGTAGAGTAGGGCGTCACGAGTCAGCTGTCGCCAGAAGTAACGGCAGTGCTGATCACTCCAGTCCATCATTGGAGCTGTGCTGAATCGGCGCGACAAGACTTTTTGGGTGGTGCTTTGCTCTGCGGGGGCTGCGGTTGAATTGGTCATGTCAGTCCCGTGTGTTCTCTAGCAACAGATGCTTACAGGCCTGGCTGTAGCGCTTGCGGCTGACGAGCAGTTGCCAGCGTTGTCCGCCTACCTGGCGCCATAGAATGGCCGCGCGAATACCCGCAAGCAGCAGTGCCCGGACTTTGTTCGCCGTGGCATGGTTTTGTAGATACGTCGGATTACCGGTGACTTTGATGCGAAAGCTCAGCTGACTCAGCGTTTGCTTGTACAGATCGGCCAGTGAGGCCAGGGTGTTCTCATGCATCTCTGAAAAATGCGACGCCTGGCGTGACGCCTGATCAATACCCTGACCCAGCGCGTCCAGCATTCCCGGTGCTTTGTTGAGCTTACGTTCAAGGTGCAGCAGGCTGAGAGCGTAGCGCGTGATGTCGGGATTGATACCGCGCGGGTCGCGTCGGCTGACGGTGTATAGTGACTGTAAACCCGGCGCGAGTTGTGTCGGCGCATCGGGGTAGATGTCGCTGAAGTTGTCCGGAGACTGAACAAACAGGCTGTGAATCAGTGGTTCTGCATGTTCTGGATTCATGTCTCCCGTGCGCGCTAGCTCCTCGACAAGGGCGGCCGCTTGAAAAACGCCGGCTAATGCGATGGCTTGTTGATCACTACGACGACTCATTCATGATTTCCTGTGGTCTCAATGACACCGCCGCCAAGGCAGATGTCATCCAGGTAAAAAACAACAGACTGGCCGGGCGTTACGGCGCGCTGTGGCTGATCAAAGACAACACGATAGCCGCTGTCAGTGGGCTCAATGACGCAGTCCTGATCCGCCTGGCGGTAGCGTACTTTCGCCTTGCAACGCAGTGGCTCGCTGATTGGCTGGTTTACCCAGAAGACGTCCGTGGTGGTCAGCCAGTCTTTGAAAAGAAGCGGGTGGTTCTTGCCCTGTACGGCAATCAGCACATTGCGAGTCAGATCCTTACCGGCCACGAACCATGGTGCGTCTGGGTAGTCTTTCAGGCCGCCAATGCCCAAACCCTGACGCTGACCTAATGTGTGGTACATCAAACCGTGGTGCTCACCAATGTCATCACCGTCCGGTGTTTCGATGCGGCCGGGTTGTGCGGGCAGGTATTGCTGTAAGAAGTCTTTGAAACGACGTTCGCCGATAAAGCAGATGCCGGTGGAGTCCTTCTTCGATGCGGTGACCAGATTGTTTTCTTCGGCAATGCGACGTACCTCTGGCTTTTCCAGCTCTCCGACAGGAAATAGCGTCATGGCGATTTCATCGCTGCCGACCGCATGAAGGAAGTAGCTCTGATCCTTGTTGTTATCCAGTCCCTTCAGCAGGACCGTCTCGCCATCTCGCTCGCCACGACGAACGTAATGTCCGGTCGCAATAAGGTCGGCACCAAGCACCTTGGCGTATTCAAGGAAGGCCTTAAACTTGATTTCACGGTTGCACAGAATGTCAGGGTTTGGCGTGCGTCCCGCTTTATACTCGGCAAGGAAATGCTCAAACACGTTGTCCCAGTATTCGGCGGCAAAGTTTGCCTGATGCAGATGGATGCCTAACGTGTCACAGACCTGCTGAGCGTCGGCGAGGTCTTCCTTGGCCGTGCAATATTCGGTTCCATCGTCCTCATCCCAGTTCTTCATGAACAGGCCTTCAACCTGATAGCCCTGCTGCATCAGCAGGTAAGCTGAGACGGATGAGTCGACGCCGCCGGACATGCCAACGATGACTTTGAGATTCTCTGGTGTGCTCATCTGAGTGCTCTTAAAAACAAATCGATACCGGACATTGATGTGCGCAGTAACAAACGTAGCTGGATTCGATTAAGGGTGTTCGGTAATGATGTCTAATGGGTAATGCGGTTTCGCTAAGTAGTCTTCGCAACAGGTTAAGACCATGTCGCTACGTAGATGTTCAGACTGGCGAAGTTCTTCGATGGTCATCCAGGCTGGGCCAATGATGCCATCGTCCAGCGGCGCCCCTGCATCGAATCGGACGGGGCGCCCTGTAAAACAATAACGATGGTAGGTCACGCCGTTGGAGGGCGCCGTGTAGGTGTATAGTCCCAGCAATCCGGTTAATTCAACATGCCAGCCGGTTTCCTCGAGAGTCTCACGTACGGCTGCATCCAGAATGGCCTCGTTGGCTTCGATATGGCCAGCGGGTTGGTTGATGACTTCTCGCCCGCCGTTCAGGTCTCGGACGGTCTCTCGTACCATCAGAAAACGGCCCTGATCGTCGGTGACGATGGTGGCGACGGTCGCGTGGGGCGTCCAACGAGATGTCATAACCTGCCTCTGTGAATAAGAAATGGCTGCGAAGTTTACCTGATATGGCCATCGACGCTCAAACCAATGCGTACAAAGACAGGGGGTGGGGCTTTTCTTGTGGCCATGTTGCTGCAGGGGGATACCTTGCGTTGTTATAAGGCATCGGCATTTTCTCACCCCGTGTGTTTAGTGGCACGCTGCTGGCTCATTGAACGGTTACGTCGATGATTATGGCTTGCTGCTATCACGCCCTGCGTTTGTTAGTGGCCTTATTGGTGTTCCTACCGCTAGCGTTTCTTGTGTGGCTGCTTGTCCTTTTATTTGATTTCTTGTGCGGACGGTGGTCCGGTGATTGGTTTGCCGACCGTCTTGAAGATCGGTTGGATTTCGACCTTGGTGAGGTTTTTGAGCCTTTGCTAATGCCGGGTAAGTTGACCGTCAGTGCGGTACTCACGCCGGGCGTCATTAGTTGCTCGATGGACCATGGGCCGATGGCGATACGGACCAGTCGTAACGTGGGGTGGCCGATGTGAGCGGTCATGCGGCGCACCTGGCGGTTTCTCCCTTCGGTGATTTCGATTTTCAACCAAGTGGTCTGATCATTTTTTCGCTGGCGAATCGGCGGTGATCGTTCCCACAAGACAGGTGGCTCAATAATGGCCACTTTGGCAGGGCGGGTTGGTCCATCTTTCAAATGAACACCTTTGCTTAAGGTCTCAATGGCATCGGTGGTTGGAGCCCCCTCTACCTGAACCAGATAGGTTTTTGCCATCTTATGCTGAGGGTCGGCTATCCTTGCTTGTAGCGAACCTGAATTGGTCAGCAATACCAAGCCCTCGGAGTCATAATCGAGACGCCCGGCCGGATAAAATCCGGGCTCCTTGATGTAGTCCGCTAGCGTGGAACGGCCTTCATTGTCAGTAAACTGACAGAGGACCTGAAAAGGTTTGTTGAGCAGAATGAGATTGGGCATGGCTTGTAGGAAAACTACTTATTCTTTCGTCTAGCTTGCATTTTTTGTAGAAAAACTACAAATTAGCGCCCATTAAATCTGTGCCAGAGGCACAATGAATACCGACTGCTCCGGACCATGGGGCAGTTTGACGGCCGGCCAGTATCACCTCTGAAGCCACAAGCTTTCGGGGCCTGGTCTCGCGAAACAGCCACCGCTTTGACGCAACAGGAGACATAATGTCGACGCAAGATCCAAAGATTATCTATACCGAAACTGACGAGGCGCCAGCACTCGCGACATATTCACTGTTGCCGATCGTTCAAGCGTTTACCCGTTCCGCCGGTGTGGATGTTGAGACCCGCGACATCTCGTTGTCTGGCCGTATTCTGGCCAACTTCCCTGAATTTCTGACCAAAGAGCAGCGCATTCCAGACGCGCTCGCTGAGCTAGGTACGCTGGCTGGTCAGCCAGACGCCAACATTATCAAGCTTCCTAACATCTCGGCGTCGCTGCCACAGTTGAAAGAAGCGATTCAAGAATTACGTAGCAAAGGCTTTGACGTGCCTTTGTACCCAAGCAATCCTGCCACGGACGAAGATCGTGATGTGCAGGCGCGCTATGACCGAATTAAAGGCAGTGCGGTTAACCCAGTGTTGCGCGAAGGTAACTCAGACCGTCGCGCACCTGCCTCGGTTAAGGAATACGCTCGCAGCAACCCGCACAGCATGGGCGCGTGGTCGGCCGATTCCAAAAGCGCCGTGGCGCACATGGATGAGGGGGACTTCTACGGCAGCGAGAAGTCAGTCACTTTAGCGAAAGAAGATGTTGTCGATATTGAATTCGTCGCTGCCGATGGCTCGGTAACGCCTCTCAAGGAAGGCCTTAAGCTCCTTGAAGGTGAGGTGATTGACGCTTCTTTGATGCAAGCGGCTGCATTGCGCAGCTTCCTTGGTCGTGCGATCGAAGAAGCTCGCGATAAAGGTGTTCTGTTTTCTGTGCACCTGAAAGCAACCATGATGAAGGTCTCTGATCCGATTATTTTCGGTCACGTGGTGTCTGTGTTCTTTGCGCCTGTGTTCGAGAAGTACGCTGATACATTCGAGCGCTTGGGTGTTGACGTAAACAATGGCCTGGGTGATGTCTACGCGAAAATTGCGCAGCTTGATGATGCCGAGCGAGAAGCCATTGAGGCTGACATCGCAGCCTGCTACGAGAGCCGCCCTGAGCTGGCCATGGTGAACTCTGACAAAGGTATCACCAACCTGCACGTACCTAACGATGTGATTGTCGACGCTTCTATGCCCGCGATGATTCGTTCATCCGGCCAGATGTGGGGGGCGGATGGCAAGTTGCACGATACGATTGCAGTAATTCCGGACCGTTGTTATGCCGGTGTTTATCAGGAAACCATTAAGTTCTGTAAAGAGCACGGTGCTTTCGATCCACGTACCATGGGTACCGTGCCTAATGTGGGCCTGATGGCCCAGAAGGCCGAAGAGTACGGATCACACAATAAAACCTTTGAAATGACGGCGGCGGGCACGGTTCGTGTCGTCAATGAAGCCGGTGATGTGCTGATTGCACATGACGTCGCTAAAGGCGATATCTGGCGTATGTGTCAGGCGAAGGATGCGCCGATCCGTGACTGGGTGCGTCTGGCTGTTAGCCGCGCTCGCGCGACCGGTACGCCTGCGATTTTCTGGCTGGACGAGTCGCGCGCACATGACGCTGAGCTGATTCGCAAAGTAACGACCTACCTGAAAGATCATGACACAGACGGCCTGGATATCAGTATTCTGGCGCCTGAAGAGGCAACTCGCGTGACACTGGCGCGCATGAAGGCTGGTGAAGATACCATCTCTGTTACTGGCAATGTATTGCGTGATTATCTGACCGACTTATTCCCGATTCTCGAGCTGGGTACCAGCGCTAAGATGCTGTCCATCGTGCCACTGATGAACGGCGGCGGTCTGTTTGAGACGGGTGCTGGCGGTTCTGCGCCTAAGCACGTTCAGCAGCTACTGGAAGAAGACTTCCTGCGTTGGGATTCGCTGGGTGAGTTTATGGCGCTGTCTGCGTCGCTGGAGCACCTTGCAGAGCATGCTGATAACGCTCGTGCTGCGGTACTGGCGGAAACTTTGGATGTGGCAACAGGTCGCATCCTGCAAGAAGGCAAGTCGCCAGGTCGCGAGGTAGGCAACCTCGACAATCGTGGAAGCCATTTCTATTTGGCGAGTTTCTGGGCTCAGGCATTGGCTGAGCAAGATAAGGATGCCGAGCTGGCTTCACATTTTGCACCACTGGCAAAAGCGT
>JAYYHP010000020.1:0-2590 GCA_036148335.1 Pseudomonadota bacterium | reverse complement strand
GTGTGTCATTTGGTCAATTTATTGCGCTGACGTCATTTATTCTCTCGATGGGAACCATTGCCGTGACCTACGGTGTGGGCACCGCGGCAGGCACTGCAGAGTTGTGTAATCCTTTTATTGATGGCTGCACCGACATTACCCATACCGGTATGAAAGGCGATGCTGGGTTTATTTTTCGCGGTGGGATGATTGCCGCGAGTGCGTTTTTTATTATCTGGTGGCAGGTTCAGCGTGTGTCTCTGGCGCCCTATGCCGGCCGTATTGCGTTAAATGCCATGCACTTTTTTGGTGTATTAGCGGCGATCGGTTTATTGGCGGGAACCGCCGTGTTGTTACCAGAAAAAGCAGATACCCGTTGGGGGGTACATGTACGCGGCGCCAATATTTTCTTTCAGGGCATGCTGATCGCACTGACGACCGCGTACGTTTTAACCTGGAAGGCCCGCAAGCAAGGGCTTGTAGTGCCTTCGTTTGCGGTTAAATCCGTATTGATGGCGATCCTGTGGGTGATGTTTATTGCGTTTGCCGGGGTAACGGTTGGCGTCGAGATGAGCCACGGTAAACGCATTATTGAGTGGTGGGCGACCTTATTTATCGGTCTCTATCTTCTGTCGTCGTACTGGGACTGGAAACACATTCGCTTGGTACAGCAAGCGAATTCGTAACATCTCACCGCATGTGGGGCGTTACTGGATGACGCACATTAGCGAAAATCGCCCCACACATATTGCAGCACACTGAGTGCCGTGAGTGCGGCGGTCTCGGTGCGAAGAATGCGGGGGCCGAGAAGCAGGCCATCAAATCCGTGTTGCTCACAAGTGCTGACTTCGGCATCGCTGAATCCACCCTCCGGGCCAACGAGCAGTGCAAGGCTCGCGGGGGCATTCTGATCATTTTCTAACGGGCGTTGGTTGTGTGGATGCAACAGCAACTTGCGCTCTGCCTCGACGGACTGCGCCCAGACAGCCAGCGCCTGCGGTGGGTGGATCACCGGGATACGATTGCGACCGCTTTGCTCACACGCCGAGGTCGCGACCTTCTGCCAATGCTCTAACTTTTTTTCCATGCGATCGCCCTTCAGGCGTACTTCACAGCGCTCACTGGTCAGCGGTGTGATTTCGCTAATGCCGAGTTCCGTGGCCTTCTGAATGGTGAAATCCATACGATCGCCTTTCGACATGACCTGCCCCAGGTGCAGAGCAAGTGGTAGCTCGGCATCTTCTTTCAGGATGCTGGTGGGCAGGGCAGATGCCGACTTTTTACTGAGCACCGAGAGCGTTGCGGCGTATTCTTTGCCATCACCATTAAACAAACGCAGCTCATCGCCGTCGTTCATGCGCAGCACGCGCACGAGGTGAGTCACGGCCTGATCGTCAAGGTTGATGGCTTGATTCAGTGCCAGTGGCAGAGGGGTGTAAATTCGCGGGCCAGGCATCCGGCGGCTCCTGCACAACAGAAAGCCGCATGATACCAAAGTGGCGGTCAGGCGTCGTTCTGGGCCTCGTTTTGAGCCTCATTCTGGGCTCGTAACCGGCGCGACTGCAGTTGGAACAGATGATGAATCAGAATTTCCTGTTCCGCTTCGCGTAAGCCTTCAAAGTCGACACGTACCAGATACGGCGCTTCCGGGTCCGCCGTGTGTTCAACCGCGACAATCGAGCCCATCAAAGTAATGGGCACATTGGAGGGCTTTAACTGCATCTGCAGGCGCAGGTTATCGCTCTCACTGAGTGGCTCAGTGGTGTGAAAGGCCATGCCACAGGCGCTTAAGTTAACGCGGGTACGGGCTTCGGTCTGCGTCATGTCCGGGTGGTTGTCCGGGCTGAGCGGAGAGTTGAGCAGATTCACTTTGCGGTTAAACAAATCCAGCACTTTGGCCACCGTCGGATTTTGTGACTGAATCTGATGCAGAATGCCTGCAATATCACGATCCAGTTCCGCCAGTTCATTGCGATGATCGCGTTGGCGGCTTTTCCACTGAGAGACTTCTTCGGTGGAAATGGCCTCAAAATCGAGGATGACCTCATCGTCCAGTCGGAAATAGCGGCGACGTTCTTCCATTCTCTTCTCCTAGAAGATCTCATTGGGGTTCAGTTCAAAATCTTCCGGGCGGGCATTGAGCGCATTATCGATCTGCTCCTGGCTCGGACGAATTTCTGGTGAGTCGTCATCGTCGTCTTCGTGCGTACGCAGAATGACAATCTCTACTCGCCGGTTACGCGCGCGCGACGCGTCGTCGACGTTCGGCACCAGTGGTTTTTTATCGGCATGGCCTACCACCTGAAAACGTTCGGCGTCCATTTCTGGGGCAATAAACAGTTCTTGCGCAAACGCCACTGCCCGTGCGGTTGCCAGTCCCCAGTTGGAGCGGAAGCGGCCGCCGCTGATCGGTACATCATCGGTGTGACCTTCCACGGAAATACGCCCGGGGATATCCACCAGAATTTCACGGATTTTGTCGATGACCGGCAGGAAACGATCCTCAATGTAATCCGAGCCAGAGCGGAAGGCGCCACGCTGCTGAATACGAATAATGATTTTGCGGCCAACGGTTTCTATTTCGACCTGACCCCTGGCGATTTCACTTTCC
>JAYYHP010000019.1:0-3566 GCA_036148335.1 Pseudomonadota bacterium | reverse complement strand
GAATAAGCCTCCATAGATTAAAATGATCATCCTATGACGCCTTTGTGACACCAGTATGACGTTCGAGCGGACACAAAAAAGCCGGCGTCAGCCGGCTCTTTTGGGGTGCGATTGGACGTGTACTTATTTGTACACTGGGAACTGTTCGCACAGTGCCACAACTTTCGCTTTTACTTCAGCTTCTACGCCTTCCGATTCGCCTTTCTCGAGACCATCAAGAATGTCGCAGATCCAGCCAGCAAGCTGAGTTGCCTGAGCTTCTTTGAAGCCGCGGCTAGTGATGGCTGGGCTACCGATACGCAGACCTGACGTCACAAATGGTGAGCGCGGGTCATTTGGTACGGAGTTCTTGTTGACGGTGATGTTTGCACGACCCAGAGCCGCGTCTGCATCTTTACCTGTGTACTCTTTGCCGATCAGATCGACGAGGAACAGGTGGTCGTCAGTTCCACCAGACACAACATTAATGCCGCGTTCGATGAAGGTGTTCGCCATTGCCTGGGCGTTCTTCACGACCTGCGCCTGGTAGTCTTTGTAATCCTGACCCATTGCTTCTTTGAAGCAGACCGCTTTTGCTGCAATGACGTGCATCAGAGGGCCGCCCTGTGACTCAGGGAATACGGCGAAGTTAAGCTTCTTGTTCAGCTCTTCGTCGTCATTAGCGAGGATCAGACCACCGCGTGGACCGCGCAGAGTTTTGTGCGTAGTGGTTGTTACAACGTCGGCGATACCAACTGGTGATGGGTAAACGCCTGCCGCAACCAGACCTGCAATGTGAGCCATATCGACAAACAGGTATGCACCTACTTTGTCTGCAATCTCACGGAATTTCTTCCAGTCGACGACGCGTGAGTATGCAGAGAAGCCGGCAACGATCATTTTCGGCTTGTTCTCAACCGCAAGACGCTCAACTTCTGCGTAGTCGATTTCACCTGTTTCTGGGTTCAGACCGTACTGTACGGCTTTGTAAATACGACCAGAGAAAGATACAGCTGCACCGTGAGTCAGGTGACCACCGTGTGCCAGGCTCATGCCTAGGATGGTGTCGCCCGGCTGACACAGGGAAAAGTAAACCGCTGCGTTCGCCTGAGAACCAGAGTGTGGCTGCACGTTTGCATAACCAGCACCGAACAGTTCTTTGGCGCGGTCGATAGCCAGTTGCTCGATCACGTCAACGTGTTCGCAGCCACCGTAGTAACGCTTGCCCGGATAGCCTTCGGCGTACTTGTTGGTGAGCTGTGAGCCCTGAGCTTCCATCACGCGTGGGCTGGTGTAGTTTTCAGAGGCGATCAGTTCGATGTGGTGCTCCTGACGAGCATCCTCAGCCTGCATTGCTGACCACAGTTCTGGGTCGAAATCCGCTATGTTCATATCACGGCTAAACATCAGGGCTTCCTCAAGTAGGATAAACAAGAAAATTTATGAGGCGCACATTCTACCGCAAACTTCAGCGCGCCGCACTTGGGAAGGGGGGATATCTGATCGGTTGATGACCGGATTAACAACATGCCTGTTATGACTAACCGACTAATTACGTCTCGAGAATGGACTTAATGCGCCATTAATTCCCGTCTTATGGCTTTCCAAGCGCTTCAATTAACGTCGTTTCATCAACCGGTTTACTGAAATAGAAGCCCTGAACTTCTTCACATTTTGCCATTTGCAGGAAGGTCAGTTGTTCTGCGGTTTCGACCCCTTCGGCGATAATTCCCATCCCAAGGTTGTGGCCCATGGCGATGATGGTGCGTGAAATCTGGGCATCGTCCGCGTTTTCAGGCAGGTTCTGGATAAAACTGCGGTCAATTTTGAGGGTATCGACCGGGAACTGCTTCAGGTAGTTGAGCGATGAGTAGCCTGTACCGAAATCGTCAATCGCAATCTTCACGCCCATGGCTCGCAGCCCTTGCAGGGTTTCCATGGCCAACTGTACGTCTTCCATCAGGATGCTCTCGGTCAGTTCCAGCTCCAGCTGCTCTGGTCGGATTCCTGTGCGGAAGATGATGTCTTTGACGACGTCGATAAAGTCTTCCGAGCGGAACTGACGGGCCGACACGTTTACTGCGATGCGTTCCAGTGAGAGCTGCTCTTCCGTTTGCCAGCGGACAAAACAGCGACATGCTTCTTCCAGTACCCATTGCCCGATTGGCACGATCAGGCCGGTGTCTTCGATAATTGGGATAAACACGCCGGGCGAGATCATCCCACGAGAGGGGTGCACCCAGCGCAGCAGCACTTCTACGCCGACGGCTTCTTCATCAGCCGCGCGGTATTGAGGCTGGAAGTAGAGCTGCATTTCATTGCGTGCCAAGGCATGACGCAGGTCATTCTCAAGCTCCAGTAATTGCACCGCTTTGCGGTTCATGGATGAGGTAAAGAACTGCATGTTGTCACGACCCATGTCTTTGGCGTGATACATGGCCATATCGGCGTTCTTGAGCAGCTCGATAACGCTGCTGCCGTCATTCGGGAAAATGGAGATACCGACGCTGGCACTGATGAAAACTTCGCGCTGATTGAGGCTGAAGGACTGATGCAGCGATTCTAGAATACGCTCAGCGACAATGATCGCAGTGTCTTCTGCCGCTGTGTGGCTGGTCTGGTCTGCGATGGCAATGGTGAATTCATCGCCGCCCATACGACACACCAGGTCGCGCTGTTTGACGCAGTTTCTAAGGCGTCCGGCGACTTGTTTGAGTACTTCGTCACCGGCGGGGTGGCCCATGGAGTCATTGATGGGTTTGAAGCGATCAAGATCGATGAAAAGAAGAACCACCCAGAGGCCGTCGCGACGCGCGCGCTTCAGCATTTCATCAAGCGTTTCGTGCATCTGGCTGCGGTTAGGCAGAGCGGTCAGGGGATCGTAGTAGGCGAGCTTATGAATACGTTCTTCGCTTGCTTTGCGCTCCGTGATGTCCGACATAATAATAATCAGACTCTGGACCTCGCGATTCTGGTCGCGAATTGCACTGACGCCCGCCCAGCCTGTGCGCAGGTCGCCCTGTCGGCGGCGATAAGAAATTTCGCCCTGCCAGTAGCCGTCGACCATCAGACGTTCGCCAATTTTCTCGATCAGGTCTTCGTCATACTGCTCAGACGAAATCAGGAAGTCAGGCGATTTTCCGGTGACGTCTTCTGCGGAATATCCAGTTATGTGTTGGAAGGCCCGGTTGGTGTTAGCGATGCGCAGCTTCTGGTCAGTGATCAGAATCGCTTCGTTGCTGTTTTCAAACACTTCTGCGGCTAGCTGCAATTCCTGTTCGATACTGCGCGATTCTGTTACGTCGCGGCAGATACCGAGCAGGCCCTGAACTTCACCCTTGTCGTTCCAGAGCAGGCTGGCTTGTAATTCAAGTAGCACCTGCGAGCCGTTACTGGCCGTGGCGTAAAAGTCTTCGCGGATAATGGTGCTACGTCGGCGCGCGTTGTCAGGGCTCGCAAGCGCCATCTGGATCTGGTGCTGCAGCGCACGATACAGTCGCTTCAGATCCGGGCGGGAAAAGATACGAGCGACACCACCATTGATCAGCTCTTCAGGCAGATACCCCAGCAGACGTTGCACAGATGTA
>JAYYHP010000018.1:0-5042 GCA_036148335.1 Pseudomonadota bacterium | reverse complement strand
GAGCGAGAAAGCATCCGTACGTTAATCACGGATAAACTGATGGACCTGTATCAGAAGTCAGCGACGTTCAGTACCGGTACTTAACCCGGTTTCTGATCCGGTATCTGGTCCGCTACGTCGGCCGGATCTTCCTAATTACTAACCAAACGTCTTCGGTCTTGTCGTTGGCCCTGTATTAGAAGCGCTTAATCGCGGTACCCCCAGACACCTCATGTACGTTGCCGCAATCTGCTAGATCACCGGGGCCTGACCTTGCTTTGGCTCTAGCTCTGTCTCTGGCTCCGGTCATTCAATGAAGAGATTATTCTGCAGTAAGACTTTCGTCAGCGCGATAGTAGCGGCGAATCAGACGCGCTAGCCCCTGACGCCATGGCTTGGCTTTGATGCCAAAGGTATGAAACAGGCGCTCATGAGATGACAGAGGCGTCCAGACGTCTGGCATCAGTCCGCCAGCTTCCGTTGTCAGCTCCGCATTCGACAGATCTTCATACTGACGCGCTTCCGACAACAAGGCTTCGGCGAAACCGAACGAGGTCACCGCCTCAACCCCTGCAAAGTGATAGGTGCCCCACAATTGATCCGACAGGTTGACCTGTCTTAAAACGGCCATCAATACCACGGCAACATCGTCTGCGGGGGTTGGTTCAAACTGACGCTGCATATCCAGCGCCAGGGTAGGAGTAGAACGGATATGGTTAAGAATGCGCCCGGCAAAGTCATCGCCTTCTAAGGTCAGCAACTGCCCTACCCGCAAAATCACATGTTGTGGATTCAGTCGTGCGCGCGCTTCCAGCACACCCAGCGCCTGGGACTGTGAATCCTCGTTGGTGATCTCACCGTCTTCATCCGCCATGCCCTCAGGGCTCAAGCCATGCAGCGATGACATCAGGATAACGATGGCGTCCTGATCTTTGGCAACATCAATCCAATATAGCGCGTTCTCGAGATCCCGCTCATCCTGCAAAGACGGCGCGATCAGATACACAGGGCGCGCACTGGACTGCAACATCGGACGCTCAACGCTCTCGATGGCGACGCCGCGGTAAATCAGGTTTTGTTCCGCCATCAGGCGGGCAAGATGACGCCCGACCGGTCGGTCAGCACCAATAATGTGTGTGTGAAAACTACTGATGGCCAAAAGACAGTTCCGTTCGAAGAAATAACAAGGCGTTAGAATATCATTCTCAGAACGCCAATGGATGCAGAAAACAAAGGATCAATGCGTACCGTCGTCGGCTAACGACATGCGGCAAATCTCATTCGCGTTTTTCAGTGCGTCCTGCGGCGATAAAAATACGCGCACATCATTCAGACCAATCAGCAAAGCGACGCCGCCAGTAAGACCTGCAAAACCGGCTTTATGAGTAAGGATCTCAGGGCATCCTTCAGGAAACAGATCTTCCGGCAAGGCTTCTGAGCGGATAAATCCCTTTCCTAACGGATGCGTGCAGTCGCCCGGGCGACGATATAAGGCGATCGCATCCTGGCTGATCACCAGGGCATTGTCGTTAATCAGGCTGGCTTCAGTAACCACAACGCCATTACTGAGCGTTTGAGATTCAATGTGGCGAATAAGATCTGAGGAATGTTCAATGAGCATAGCGGTCTCCAGACGAGGGGCGACAGTTTACCTTAATCGCGATCAAAGAAGGGAGACGGCAAAAGGGTTGCAACGAAAGGCGTACGTCGCGATAAAAATAGGAAGGCGGCGATGTGCCAGCACAGACTACTCGAGGGACCACAGGTAACCAGCATGAAAACTGCTCTGCAATCAACGTTCTGTCAGAACGCTAAGCCAGAAACGTTCGGTCAAAACAGCTCGACGCTGTCGTCCTCATTGCCGCTCTGTGTTCGCTCCCGGTCGTTGATTTCAGCCAACACCAAATCTTTCAGATCCAACAACTCGTCGTCTGACAATGCACTGATATCCAGTTTCTGAAAGGTCCGTGCCAACGCATTGTAGGCTTGATAACACGTCTGATGTGCTGGGCCCTTAGAGGGCACAGTCACGCCTTTGGTGCCAAAGACGGGCTTATTACAGAACACACAATTGAGCGACATCGTTACCTCTCAGAATACACGCTGACACGCCAATCAAATACAGTCCGGGTGCAACGAACGGATCACTCCAGTATAGACGCTTCGCTCGACTCTGCTGTGGCATTTCATCTCAGATGCATCCACATCAACAACCCGCGACCCACTAGTTGAGAGTCAGGTCCCGCGTCGCACGATTGCCGAATTTATCTTCCACCACCAGCGTCCATTGCGTGCTGTTACCTGAGATCGAACACGGCACCATAAAGTGTCCCGGATAGGGGATGTAGCCATCGCAACGATCGCCCATCGGGCTTACCAGGCGAATCTGCGTAATACCGCGACCATCATCAAACGCCATGCCGGTAAGGGTCTTACGCTCGCTCAACCACTCAACTTCACCAATCACAGGGGCGTCGTAGTCAGGGTAATCCGACTTATCCCATGGATCTGTGCCGTCCCGTAGCTCGACCGTGTTAGAGAAACCGTCGCCGTCGACATCGGTATCCTTGTTATCACCAATTCCATCGCCATCAAAGTCAGCCCATTCGGTCGCATCATCCGGGAAAGCGTCGCTATCGTTATCATGTCCATCGTTATCGCGATCGTCGTCCAGCGCATCGGGCACGCCGTCTTCGTCCTGGTCCGGTGGCACACTGCTGGCGTCATACGGATCGAACGCCAGGGTGATCTCGTAGCGGTTAATGATGCCGTCGTTATCGATGTCATTGTCTGAGTTATCACCGATGCCGTCGTTATCGGTATCGTTCCATTCGGTGCGATCCAATGGGAAACGGTCATTGCTGTTAGACACTTCATCGCCGTCAATGTCGCTGTCCAGCGCATCCGGAATACCGTCTCTATCCAGATCAGGCGGTACGCTGCTGGCATCACGGGGGTCTGTGCCCAGACGCATTTCGTATTCATTGCTGATGCCATCACCATCCAGATCGAGGTCGGTGTTATCGCCAATGCCGTCGCCGTCCAGGTCGGCCCATTCCAGTGGGTTTTCCGGGAAGGCATCTTCATGGTTCATAAAGGCATCACCGTCGATGTCCGGGTCGACAACGTCTGGAATGCTGTCGCCATCCATGTCACGCGGTACCGATTTCGGATCGTATGAGTCGGTACCGGCCTGCTCCTCATAGAGGTTGTTAATGCCGTCGCCATCACGATCCATATCGCTGTTGTCACCGATACCGTCGCCATCGATATCGAACCATTCCGACGGATCCCGTGGGAACAGGTCCATGTCGTTGCCAATGGTGTCGCCGTCGAGGTCACTGTCGAGGGGGTCAGGTACGCCATCGCGGTCAAAGTCTGGCGGCACACTGCTGGCGTCATACGGGTCGTAGCTCAGCGTCAGCTCGAACTGGTTATTGATGCCGTCGTTGTCGAGGTCTTCGTCGGTGTTATCGCCGATACCGTCGCCGTCAAAGTCGGCCCATTCACTGGCATCTTCCGGGAAGGCATCCTGATCGTTAGGGTGAGAATCGCCATCCATATCCTCATCGAGCACATCGACAATGCCATCGCCGTCCATGTCCGTTGGCACGTCATTCGGGTTCAGGTCATCGGAGCCAGCCTGAATTTCAACGTCATTCGGGAAGCCATCGTCGTCTCGGTCAGGGTCCTGATTATCGCCAATACCGTCACCATCCGTATCGACCCACTCAGCACCATCCGATGGGAATAAATCCGTGGTGTTATCCACGCCATCACCATCGATGTCTGAGTCGAAGTAATCCGGCATGCCATCACCATCGACATCCGAAGGCTTGCTCTCTGGGTCCAGTACGCCGGTGCCCAGATGCATTTCAAAAATATTAGGAATGCCGTCGTTATCCGCGTCCGGGTCCTCGTTATCCGGAATGCCATCGCCATCGGTGTCGGCCCAGGCCGAAATATTGTCTGGGTACAGGTCGTCTTCGTTCAGTACGCCATCGCCATCACGGTCGTCATCGAGCAAATCGGGGATGCCGTCACGGTCGGTGTCTGCGGGGGCGGAGAAGCGATCATCCGGGTCGGTGCCTGCTTCCAATTCGAAGCGGTTGCCCACGCCGTCACCATCTCGGTCGCTGTCCTGGTTATCACCAGTGCCGTCGCGATCCAGGTCCGACCATTCTTTGGCATCCAATGGAAAGGCGTCTTCACGATTGGGAACACCGTCGTTATCCATATCAGGATCGAGCAGATCCGGAATGCCGTCTTTATCACGGTCCTTCGGGCGGGAACCCGGATTCACCGGGTCATAGCCTAACTGGCGCTCGTATTCGTTACCGATGCCATCTCCATCGAGATCGCCATCGCTGTTGTCACCGACGCCATCGGCATCGGTGTCCTTCCAGTCTTTCTCGTTACGAGGAAACGCATCGCGCTGGTTAGGTACGCCGTCGTTATCGATATCGTCATCGATGGAATCGGGAGTGCCGTCGCCGTCAAAGTCGGTCTGATCCGGTACATCCGGATCAAAGCCTGCGGCAGCCTCAAGAAAATTAGCCAGACCATCACCATCACGATCCGGATCCTGCGAATCCACAATGCCGTCGTTGTCCAGATCATTAAGCGCAGCCTGCGCAGGCAAAGCCAGACAAGCCAACAGGGCCAGTGTGAGTGGTGAGCGCCTCATACTATTTTATTTGTCCTCGGTGGGGATCAGGGATTCCTGACATGCAATGCCCCGGTTCTTTTTATCGACGAGAATACCCGTTGCACCTTCGCCATTCTGTGGTCTGAGTAGCAAATACCCAGATTGGCAAACCGCCTCTTTGTCTGACGACTCAGGCAGGGTGATTGATTCCGTGTCGGGATTTAAGCTCAGAATCTGAAACTCTTCCACAACCACCTGCTGCTGTGCCTGCGGGAACACCAGATAGCCGTAATATTTCAGCGCAAGAACAGTGACCAATACCCCAACAATGAAACCAACAAAGCTCCATTTGGCCTGATCCGGTTCAGAATAATGCTCAGGTGTCGGTTGAGTCACGATCACCCTCCGCCGATTC
>JAYYHP010000017.1:0-7428 GCA_036148335.1 Pseudomonadota bacterium | reverse complement strand
TAACGGCCCGGGTCACCTTTGAAGTGGTTTGGTTACAACGCCTGAGTCATGAGTATCAACAAGAAAACGGCCGCTGATGCGGCCGTTTTTTTTACTCACTTTTTATTCGTTTTTCTCTTCACTTTGCTTTTCGTTTTAGGGCCCAGCTTTTTCTTTTTTGGCGCTCTTTGCTGTTCTTCGCTTCTGGTTTTTTGCTTCAGGTTCTTTTTTTAGCCTCGTCAGATCGGATGACTTTCGATCGTCGTCTCATCGTTGCTTGTAGTCAGGCAAGGAAGGCGATTAATGCACGCCATTGTTAGTCAGGCTACGGATGGTCAGAAGTACGACTGAGAAGATAGAGAACAAAGGAAATAAAGAGGAGAGGGAGATAAAGATAAAGAGGAGAACGACGCCAGCACTGACGCCGCCCTAATGTTTCTTTTAACGGTCTTCTTTGCCGTCCTGATAACCGGCATCCCAACTGGCGACCAACAACTCCGACACATACGGATTACGCAGACGTCCACGGGAGTTACCGGTTTTGTAGCCTTCTGCGTAGGCGTCTTCCACCGTAATGCCTTCTTCACCTTTGGCGAATAGGCGATTAAAGAAGCTTACGGTATCGTCGAGGAAGAGGTACGTACAAGGCACCAGCAGCAAGCTCACCGCCGTGGCAAAGAGCACACCAAAGGCCAGCGAGATGGCCATCGGAATCAGGAACTGCGCCTGCAGACTGGTCTCAGAAATCAGCGGGATCAAACCAACGAAGGTCGTCAGTGAGGTCAGCAGAATCGGGCGGAAACGCGCCATCCCCGCTTCCAGCACGGCGTCGTAGACGGAAGCACCTTCGGCTCGCCGGTTATTGATGTAATCCATCAATACCAGGTTGTCGTTCACCACAACGCCACTTACGGCCACCATGCCAATGTACGACCACGAGGTAATCACCATACCGAACAGCTGGTGGCCAATGACCGATCCCATGATGCCGAACGGAATCGCGTAAATAATAATGAAGGGCTGCAGGTAAGATTTAAACAGCACCGCCAGCAGCAGGTACATGGCGAAGATGGCCACCATGTAATACTGGAACAGCGTTGTCATGAAAATACCCAGATCCCGCTGCTGTCCGCCTCGTGCCCAGCTCATGCCCGGGTACTGATCAATCAGTTCAGGCAGAACTTTGCCTTCAACCTGAGTCTGTACCTGCATCACGGAGTTAACGCCGGTATCAACAAACGCGGTAACCGTCACCACACGCTTACGCTCGTTACGCTTGGTGTGGGTCGGTGCATCCTGATAAATGATGTCGGCGATGGCGCCCAGCGGAACGTATTGTGCCGGGCCGTACTTCACGTGCATGTTTTCGAGGTGCCAGGAGGAATCGCGCTCGTCTTCCGGCAGACCCAGCCAGACTTCAATTTCATCATCGCGGGTCTGAACGTTCTGTACCACGCTGCCCTGGAAGGCCTTATTAATCTGCGCCACCACGGCTTGCTGCGTTAAGCCCAGCGATGAGGCGTTTTCGCGCAGCACGATGTCGGCCTGCTTCTTGGTGTTTTCCTGCGTATGACGAATGTCGAACGTGCCACCAAACTCCTCAAGTTGGCTTAGCAGCTTGTCGGCTGCCGCTTTCAGGTCTTCCTGATCGTTGGAGGACAGTTCGATCTGAATATCCGGACGCGCCGGGTTCAGGCTGGCGGAGAAACTCAGTTGGCTCACGTCCGGAACGCGTCCGGCAATGTTGCGCCAGCTGGAAATAATCTCACGCCCACTGATGCGCGCGGTGCGGTCGGTCGCCAGCTCCAGCGTAATCGTCGCCAGATGATCGCGGTCCTGATTGCTCTTCATGGTCGACTTGCTGTCGTCCGGGGCAATCACCGCATAAATATGATCAATGGCGGCCACGCCTTCCATTTCATAACGGTGTTTCAGCAACTGTGCGGCATTGGTCATGCGATCGACGGCGGCCTGCGTTTTATGACGCGGTGACCCTTCTGGCAAGACAATGCGAGCAACGACTGAATCCGCTTCGACCGGCGTAAACAAGGACGAACGGATAATGCCATTCAGCATCATCACCAGCATCAAGGCGAAGGTGATGGCAAACAGCAGAATAATGACGCCTTTCGCCTGCAATGAGCCACGTAACGTCGGTAAATAAATGCGTTGTGCAAACGCCTGCAAAGCACCATCAAATTTGGCTTGTAAGCGGGCCAGCATGGATGGCTTTTTCTTGTCTTTTTCTGGGCGTGCGTGTGACAAGTGCGCCGGCAGAATTAAGAAGGACTCAATCACCGAGAACACCAGCGTAGCGATCACCACAATCGGAATGGCCTGCATCATTTTCCCTTCCGGACCGGGCAGGCCGATAAGCGGCACAAACGCAATCACGGTGGTGGCAACGGCAAATAAAATCGGCTTATAGACCTCATACGCGCCTGCCAGTGCGGCTTCGGTGCCCCATACCCCTTGTTCATTGCGGTTATGGATGGCTTCGGCCACTACCACGGCATCGTCGACCACGATACCCAGCACCAGAATAAATCCGAACAACGAGATGGCATTGATCGAGACGTCGTAGATGGGCATGGCGAACAGGGCGCCAAAGAAAGACACGGGAATCCCCATGCTCACCCAGAAGGACAAACGACCATTCAGGAAGAGTAATAAGGTGATAAACAACAGCACCAGACCCGCCAGTGCATTTTCCAGCAGCATGCTGATACGTTCGCGCAGGTGCTTGGATTCGTCCTGCCAGATATGGGTATTAATCGCCTCCGGCAGGCGCAACTGATTTACGTAAGAGTGCAGGTCGTCGGCAATGTCCATGATGCTCTGATCACCGACCCGGTAAATATCCAACGACGCCGACGGCGTGCCATCGAAGCTGGCTTTGGTCTTACTGCTAAACCGGGTATCGGTAATGATGGCCAGATCACGCAGAAGAATTTCAGCACCAGTAGCATCGGAATAAATCACAATATTGCGATAGGCCTCGGCAGAATCCTTGTAGGCATCACTGGTAATCAGAATATCGCCGTCTTGTGTTTCCAATACACCGCCGGGCAGGAAACCGGTTTGCTGGCGGATCATATTGGTGATGTCTTCAAAGCTCAGGTCGTGCTTTTCGAGATTGTGCGAGGGCACTTCGATACGAATCTGAGAGGGCTCCATGTCCTGCAGTTCAATCACACTGATGTCGGGCAATTCCATCAGGTCATTGCGAATTTCACGAGCGGTTTCAGACAGTGCGGTGTAGCTGGTGTTGCCGTAAATAATTAATTTAGCGACCCGGTTTTTTACCGATAATTCCTGAATATCCGGCGTTTCGGCATCTTCTGGTAACAGGCCTTCTTCGTTCACTCGTTTGGTGATTTCGTCGGCAATTTTATCGGTTTCGTAGCCGTCGGCGATGTCGACCGTCATGCTGCACAGACCGTCGTATGCGAGTGATGTCAGATCCTGCGTGCCCTGAATGTCGTAAATCCGGTTCTCGATGGCTTTACAGACGTTATTCTCGACAGTATCCACCGTGCCGCCGGGCAATTTCGTCTGAATGCTCAGGCGATCCAGCGTGACGTTGGGGATCAGTTCTTTGCGGGTATCGGGCACCGCCATTAAGCCCAGCGCGAGCAAGCAGAACATCAGCAGGTTGGCGGCTACTGGGTTTTCCGCAAACCAACGAATCATTTGTCTCATGGCAAGCTCCCGTTATTTACGGCGCACGGGTTCAACAGTCATGCCTTCAACCAAGCGGTTGAAGTTGCCCGCCACCACTCGGGTGCCCGGCGGCAATGCTGTATCGATGTAAACAAATTCTTTGCCGCGGTAGCGAATGCTGACCGGCTGGCGTTGGATGGTGTTGTCGGCATTGATCATCCATACGGCGTCCCCCGCCAGAATGACATCACGCGGCAAAATGCGCAGGTAGCTTAACTCCTGGCCGCGGATTTCGGCCTCAAGGAAGGAACCCGGCATCAGATAACGACCATTGTTGCTGAACATCTGCTGACCGGAAATGCGGGCAACCACATACAACAATTGATTGCGGCTACGCTCACCGTCGGTGCGGGTAATATAGCCGGTCCATTCGTCGCCACTTTCGTAGTCGCGCAAAATCACGGTAGGCATAAAGGTTGGACCAGTGTCACCACCGGTATTTTCTTCGACACCAATGATGCGCATTTCGGCATCACTTAGCGGTAAGCGAATCTCTGCTTCTTCCATGCCATAGAGCACCGCGATCGGCGAACCGGTTTGCACCAGATCGCCTTCATTAATGTAGACGTCTACGACTTTGCCTTCGATAGGGGCCGTAATCTTGGTGTGCTCGAGCTGATCGTAGGCGTAATCCAACGCAGCCTGAGCGGCATCCACCTGGCTGTTGGCGTAGTCCAGCTGAGGAACAAAACGCGCGTAGTCGGAGGCATTGCGGCCCGCCTGACGACGTGCAACCCGGGCATTGGCCTGAGTTTCTTCGAGCTTCAGTTTGGTTTGTGACAGTTGCGCTTTCTTCTGTGCAATGTCGAGTACGATCGGCTGCTCATCGACCTGAACCAGTAATTGACCGGTTTCGACGACCGCGCCTTTTTTCAGTTCCGGGTGCAGGTCCGTGACTAAGCCGGATACCTGGCTCGCAATCTTGTGCACGCTGGCCGCCTGCACACGCCCGCGGCTGAATACCGGGATGGCCTGAGAATCTATGCGGACATCGGCAAACGGCACTTGGGGAATGATGGCTTCGGGCTTGTGCATCACAGGTTCAGGGGCATTCTGCATCAGGTAGTAACCTGCTCCGATGCCGCCGGCAATAATAACAAGGCCAAGGAACACGAATTTTAATTGCTTCATATTGTTCTCTATCGAGTTCGACATCGTGCCATGGCACACCAGTGTGGCCACGACGCAGGAATGCTCAGAGTCGCGCAGTTTCCAGATACATTAACCGGTTCTGATCCAGCGTTGGGCTGGGGTCATCACAAAATCCCGCAAGGAAATGCAGGCTGAACAGCTCTACTTTTTTGTAGCCGTTCGTCACTTTCTGTAGCGGGTCTTCGACATCAAAGCCAACGACTAAGGCATCGTAGTGGCTGTCGCGCAGCTCAACACGTACGCTGGCCAGCAAATCGGCAAACACATCACTGCGATTGTCTTTGACCACGGTGCTGTGCAAATTCACATAGCTGGTCAGTGAGCCCGCCGGCGGCAATGACAGCCCACCAAAAATTTTGGTGTACAGGTTGTAAAACGGACGTGC
The DNA here is from genome assembly GCA_036148335.1 of Pseudomonadota bacterium. Lineage (GTDB taxonomy): Bacteria > Pseudomonadota > Gammaproteobacteria > Pseudomonadales > Oceanobacteraceae > Thalassolituus. The sequence goes on along the minus strand of JAYYHP010000017.1, from coordinate 2,189 downwards.
CATCGCAATGCCTTTGGCGTAGCCGGCAATGCGGGTTTGCTTGAATTTTTTCTGATCCCAGAGGCCGGTGAGTCCGACGAGTTCTCCGCCTTCAAATGCCAGAAAAAAGTCTTCCAGGCGAATGTCCCGATAATACGGATCATCACTGCCGACCTGACTGAAGTCGTAGCAGGGGTAAAATTGTTTATCGCGAGCGTTGTCGTCGAAGAATGACTGCATCAATGTCAGGTCATCGCGCGTCGCACGGCGCACCTGACAGTCTGGCTGATGCTTTTCGCGACGGCGCAGGTCAATCATGTTGGTGCGGTGGCGACGGTACGGGTAGTACTTAGGCTGGAGCTTGAGACGGTTACCGCCGACAGTACTCAGCGAGGCTTCGTTTTCCTCGAGAATCACCGTCTGGTAGTAATCGTCGCCGATGACTTTTGGCAGCGCCTTAAAGAAGCGCAGCAGTGAGCGTCCGCCCTGATAATCGCGGTGGATGCGCAGGTCGCTGCCGTAGCGAATTGCCTGACGCTCACCATCAACATAGACATCGCGCTTACCCATGCTGAAGGCACCGGCAACACGTTCCTGCTCGGTATCAAACATGACCCAGAGGTCACGTTGCGTGGTGCCAACGTCGGTGGCCCAGAAGTAGTTCGGCTCGCGTTCAAAGTTGAGCTGAATGCTGCCTTCTTGCGGGGTGTCCGCAAGCAGTTCACTCAACCCAGGTGCGTCCGATTCCTCGGTAGGGCGAATGACAAAGCGTTGGCTCATGCATTGGCCTCCGCCGGCGTCGATTCAGACAGAATACGGCGTACGGTTTCTGGCTGATGTTCGCTTGGCCACAGAGCCAATGGTTCGATCTTGATATTACCGGCCACCATGCCGCCGGCAATTTTGTGCTCGGTGTACACTTCCATCGCGTCCGGAACGATCAGCATTTCAGCATGGCCGAGCTGACCCAGTTCGCGCGCCAGTTGATAGTGGAAGTGCTGGCACAGTTGTTCTTCCAGTTGTTTGCACAGGTCGTCACGGGCAGCCAATGCCGCGTCGCCACCGGAGCACAGCAAGGCATACATGGGTTTGGCACGCACGTCGGAGGACGGCAGCGCAATCAGGGTTACCGGTGACAGGCCTTTCACACCGCTGAAGTGATCGATCAGTTTGACGGCAGAATCCGGTGACAGTTTCTCACCGACCATGTCTACACCGTCGATGCGGCTGATAAAGCGCAGGCATGGGCACTGGTTAATGAAACCAGTGACCAGCAACATGTCTTTGGTCTGGTAACGCAGCAGGCCGTTACCGGTGGTCATGATCGGACGCACACGCATGCCTTCTTTGAGTTCCCATGCGCATAAAATGTCTCCGGTATCCAGATCTTCAAATTCGTAGAAGTGACTGGTGAACGCCAGCGGGTACTCGGCACCCATCGGGAAAGTCACGACGCCTTCGGTGGCGAACAGGCCTTTGCCCTGGAAACCACTGTGCGGGAAGATCGCTTGCAGTTTCTCTGCCCAGCCTTTGGATGATGAAGTGTCCCACGAGCTGATCAGGGCCAGGTTTGGCCAGATCGCTTTGGTAAATTCAGGCGTGATCTCGCCATCCCAGCGGCGCATGTAAGCGGCGGCGGCGGCATTCTTTGGTGGCTCAAGATCTTTCAGACTGTCAAAGGGCGCAACCCACTGACCGGTTTCCAGTACCTCGGCAATCTTCTCACGGTGTTCCTGCATCATTTGCAGCAGGCTCATGGCAAAGGTCGGGCTCCAGACAGACATGAAGGATAAGTCAGTACAGGCGACCAGATAGCAGGAGGTGGCAAAGAAAGATTCGTCGGAGCTTTGCGCCAGTGAAACGCCCTCAGGGACGGCCATGGTGCCGGCCATAAACAGACGCTTCCACCAAGGCAGTAATTGCAGGTCGTCGTTGATGCTGTCGCTGACTTGCTCTCGCAGATCGCTAGGTACCCAGGACAACGACCAGTAGTGACGGCCTTTTTTAATGCCCGGGAAATTGGCGTACAGGTCAGACATCCATGGGCTGATGGCTTCATCGGCCTGGTCCAGGAACGGACGGGTGTAAGGAATCCACTTAATCTTTGAGGTAGAACCCGACGTCGGCTGGTAGCGGTCGCAGCTGGAGGTGGTCAACATCGGTTGGCCGCTTTTCTGTTGCTCAACGATCATGTCGTGCCAGTAGTCGTA
>JAYYHP010000016.1:0-4649 GCA_036148335.1 Pseudomonadota bacterium | reverse complement strand
ATACCTTTATTGATAAAGACGCCTCGGTGAATGAACACATCGAGCAGATGCGATTGTCCGCCACCAAAGCACTGATGGAGCGCCGCGATGCGGTCATCGTGTGTACGGTGTCGGCCAGTTATGGTTTGGGTGATCCAGATTCGTATCTGAAAATGATGCTGCATCTGGTGCGCGGTGATCAGGTCAATCAGCGTGACATTTTGCGTCGTTTGGCGGAGTTGCAGTACACCCGCAACGACATGGATTTTCATCGCGGTACGTATCGTGTACGCGGTGAGGTCATCGATATTTTCCCGGCAGAAAGCGACGACGAAGCCATTCGCGTGGAATTGTTTGACGATGAAGTTGAGCAGCTGAGCACGTTTGATCCGTTAACCGGACAGATCTATAACCGCCTGGCGCGGGTGACGGTATATCCGAAAACCCACTACGTGACGCCGCGTGAAAAAATCCTGGATGCCATCGAGGGCATTAAAGTCGAGCTGGACGAGCGACTGGAATATTTCCGCAAAGAGAATTTATTGGTCGAAGCGCAGCGCCTTGAACAGCGCACACGATACGACATTGAGATGATGCAGGAGCTGGGCTACTGCTCTGGCATCGAAAACTACTCCCGTTATTTGTCGGGCCGTGGTGCTGGTGATGCGCCGCCGACGTTATTCGATTACATCCCGAAAGACGCATTGGTGTTTGTTGATGAATCGCACGTGACGATTCCGCAAATTGGCGGCATGTATCGCGGTGACCGTTCGCGTAAAGAAACTCTGGTGCAATTCGGGTTCCGCCTGCCGTCGGCGTTGGACAATCGTCCGATGCGCTTTGAAGAATGGGAGGCGATTGTTCCGCAGTGTATTTTTGTGTCGGCAACGCCGGGGCCGTACGAAAAAGAAACGCAGGACAATGTGGTTGAGCAGGTGGTGCGACCGACGGGTCTGGTGGATCCTACCATCGAAATTCGTCCGGCAACGGGACAGGTCGACGACGTATTGCACGAATTGCATGAGCGGATCGCCGCCGGTGAACGTGTGCTGATTACGGTATTGACCAAGCGCATGGCGGAAGATTTAACCGACTTCCTGCATGAACAGAAAATCCGCGTGCGTTATTTGCACTCGGATATTGATACCGTAGAGCGTGTCGAAATTATCCGTGACTTACGTCTGGGTGAATTTGATGTGCTGGTGGGCATTAACCTGTTGCGGGAAGGTCTGGATATTCCCGAAGTGTCGTTGGTGGCGATTTTTGATGCCGACAAAGAAGGTTTTCTGCGTTCGGAACGCTCATTAATTCAGACCATTGGTCGTGCTGCGCGTAACCTGAACGGTAAAGCCATTCTGTACGCAGATCGCATTACTGATTCGATGCAGAAAGCGATGGATGAAACGGAGCGTCGTCGCGAGAAGCAGTTAGCGTTTAACGAAGAAAATGGCATTACGCCAAAAGGCGTGACTAAGTCAGTGGAAGACATTCTCGAGGCGGCGCCGCCACCGGGTAAAAAAGGCAAACAGCGTGGTCGCGCTCGTGGTCAGGTGGCTGAAAAAGAAGCGGCGTATGATTCGAGCGACTGGCAGCATCTGAACTCTTCTGAGCTGGGCAAACGCATCAGCAAAGTGGAAGACGATATGTTTAAAGCCGCAAAAGACCTTAACTTTGAGGAGGCTGCGCGTCTTCGTGATGTGTTGCACGCCATGAAAGAGAAAATGATCGAAAATAGCTGATGGCTCTTCAGAGATAGCTGATGGCTCTTAAACACTTAAGAAACCAACAATAAAAAAGCCCGACCATTTCTGGTCGGGCTTTTTTTATGCGTTGTAAGCGCGGTTACTCAACCGGTTTCACAACAAACAGCAGATCGCCTTGGTTCACCTGCTGGCCATCGGAGTTCATGATGCGGGTGACTTTGAACTTCTGCGAAGCAGGGTAGAGTTCAGCATCTGCGCGGTTGAACTGTTTGAGTGACAGCGGGGTAAACATCTTCATGGCTTCCATCAGACACAGGGTATGACCCACGTCGATAATATCGCCTTCTTTCACGAATGGCGGTTCGCTAGGAGAGGACGAGCCATAGAAAATGCTGGTGGTCGGCGACAGAACTTTCAGTTCGTCAGAGCCTTCAATCTTCAGCTGTGAAGCATCCACGGCATCAGCACTCATGTCGGCGGCATCTTCGATGTCGCTGATCAGGGCATTAATGTCGATGCGGTCCAGGAATTTCGGCAGGTACGTGGTGTCGTACACGCCGTCGACAAAGACCTTGTCGTCCAGTACGCGTTTCAGCAGCGGAATGTTGGTGCACACGCCAGTAATGGTCACTTCGTCCAGGTAAGCACGCAGCTTGGCGATGGTGTCGTTTCGATCTTTGCCGTAACAAATAATCTGCGCCACCATGCTGTCATAGAAAGGCGAGACCTGTTTACCCGGTGCGGCCATTGAGATCAGTTCAATGTGATCGTATTTCGGCAGTTCACATTCGCGGATGGTGCCCGGCGTTGGAACAAACTCAACATCGTCGCCCTTGATGACCGCTTTTTCAGCGTTGACACGAACCTCGATGGCATAGCCTTCGTTGACCGGCGCGAGGTCGGCAATGTCGCCACCTTCCGCGATGCGGAACTGAGTCGAGACGATATCAATGCCAGACACCAGTTCTGTTACTGGGTGTTCAACCTGCAGACGCGTGTTCATCTCCATGAAGTAGATGGCCATGTTGTCGAGGTCGAAAATAAATTCAACCGTACCGGCACCGACGTAATCTACGGCGTCGGCCAGTTTCTCGGCGTAGTCGTAAGCGCCTTGCTCCAGTGCTTCTGGCAGCATGGTCGAACCCGACTCTTCAAAAATCTTCTGGTTGTTACGCTGCACAGAGCAGTCGCGCAGACCAAGGATTTTCGTGTTGCCGTGAGAATCACGCAGTACCTGTACTTCGATGTGACGCAGTGACGTCACGTATTTTTCGAGGTACACATCGCCGTTACCGAAGGCGGCTTTCGCCTCGGTAGAAATCTGGTGGAACAGGGCGTGAATGCGATCGGCGCTTTCAACTACCTGAATACCTTTACCACCACCACCGTGTACTGCTTTCAGCAGGACTGGGTAGCCGATGTCATCAGCGACGCTGGCGGCATTGGCTGAGCTGGTCAGAATGCCGTGTGAGCCGGGTACGACAGGCACGTCAACGCGCATGGCGGTGTTAATGGCGTTCGATTTGTTGCCCATGGTTTCCATTGAGGAGACCGGCGGACCCACAAAGTTAATGTCGTGGTTGCCACACAGGGCAGCAAACTGGCTGCTTTCTGACAGGAAACCAATGCCAGGGTGCAGTGCATCAACGCCTTCATGGTGGGCAATACGCAGTACCGATTTCGCGTTCAGGTAGCTTTCATCCGGCGTGTTACCACCGATGCAGACCACGCGATCGTTTGGCCCCAGCATATCCACCGGCACCGAGTCCATGTCTGGGTCAGACTGAATCAGGACGACGCCAATGTCGTTTTCTTGGGCTTTGCGAATCAGCTTCACGGCGGTACAGCCGCGAGCGTGCACCATGACCTTATCGATCTTGCCGTATATCTTCTGGCCGACTTCGTCTTCGGCGGTCATCGGCGCCATGCGTTCGGCGGTGATGTAACCTTCCAGTACACGCTCAAGCACGTTGTCCACGGTGTAACGTGCCACTGGCATGTCTGGGTCGATTTCACGCAGACGTTCATCAAGGTCATCAAAGAATGGGTGAGCCACGAGGCCGTCCATCGATTCTGACGAAACAGACAAGTAGTTCGACAGGGTGCACGTGCTAGGCAGGTAGCTCGGGACAACAATCTGACCGGCGAACGGCATATTAGTCCCTGAGAAGTAATAGGTCTGTGCCAGCGGGTGAGTCACAAAGCTGGCTTGTGCACCACCGGTACAGTCACCAAAACCAAACACCACAAGCGGCAGGTCATTATCACGGACAAAACGTGTAATACGGTCGTTCACCACGGCCATAGAGAAGAGGGCGGCGGCGCCTTCTTTGGTCTGCATACCACCGGAAGAAACAAAGCACACAACCGGCAACTGCTGGCGTGCACATTCCACCATGAGTTTGCAGAATTTCTCGGCACTGGCCATGTCGAAGGCACCGGCCTGAAAATCAAGATTCGATACCAGGGCACCTACGCGCTGAGTACGACCACCGACGTTGATTTCACCCAGGCCGGTAATCACACCACATGGCGTGATGTTCTTTTTCAGGGCGCCTTCAATTGAGGAGCGGAAGCCCGGGAACTGCACCGGGTCGGCTGACATCAGGTTGCCGTTAATCTCTTCAAAGTCCGAGAAAAAACGACCAATGATGGCATCGGCAGAGGTGCGTTTAGCACGCTTGGTGTCATCCAATACGGCTTGAATTAACAAGTCGTGATAGGCCATGGTCAGACGGTTCCAGAAGTCTTTACGACGACCAATGGATACCGGGTTAATTCGACCGTTGTAACTTTTACCCGCTTGCTCTGCGTTGGAGTATTCCGGCAGCAGTTTTTCGAAGATAAACGTAATGACCACGAACAGCGTTTCGGACAAGCGCGGGAACGCGAGTTTTTTCCACTCTTCGACGGATTTCAGGAAGTCACCACGCTGGGTGCTCTTAATGAAATACCCCAGCCAGTGGT
>JAYYHP010000015.1:0-9923 GCA_036148335.1 Pseudomonadota bacterium | reverse complement strand
AAAAGCGCGTCGTACGCAGCGAGAAACGCAGTGGTAGTAGGGGGTGGCTTCGAGTGAAACCAGTTGCTTCCTTGGCTTAGGCATACATCCTCCTGATGTCGGCTATCACCATGAACCTACGTGAATTGGCCCGATATGAAAATCAGGCATTATGCTTAGACAGTGTAGGCAGCTTGCCGGTAGCATCATGGTTTGTTCAGCGTGCGCGAACTCCAGTGTTTGGTGTAGGCGTCATATGCAAGGAAGAGCTTTATGTATTTTAAGTATTTCTGGATTTTGTGCGGACTCTGGGTGGGGTTAGGTGCTTTTGCATACGGAAACTTCAAAGCGGGTCCATTAATTAAGCAAGGCTTGTACACAAGGTCAGAAGTTAATCGTTATCTGACTGGGTTCTTGATATGTACTTTGATTCCTTGTTTATCATTCTGGCTCGTTCAGCAAACAGGCTCTGGTATTGAACATCCATTTTTTATGGAGTGGCCTGACCTGCAGCGCTCAATCGCTATTGGTTTACTCGTGTTTTTCTGGATTTCGCTAGCGACATGGGTGTTTGTTCTAAAGGGCGCAACGCCATTGTCTAAAACGATAACGCTGATAACTAATGCTCCTGCGTCGTTAATCAATCCAAGTCGGGTCAAAGTCTTTGTGGCTATTATGCTGGCGTCTGGAGTTGTTTCATTAGTTGTGCAAAGCATGTAATCACAGTTGCTAACCAGACTTTGTGCTACTCATATTTCCGGCCTTTTACTCCTGCTTACTCCGCACCTGCTTGGTCTTCATCGCTGTGTCAGTGCTAGTATTTGGCGTAAACATTCTGAGGTAAGTGTGATGTCTTCTTGGCAGATAAAGTTGGGCTTTGTGGCGGCGGCCCTGATGAATATTGGTGGTGTGCTGGTGTTCTCGAAAGGGTTGGATAACCCAGCCTTAAACGCGGCTGATCCTGTAGTCATGTCTAACTTCGGGTTGGTGATGATTATGGTCTGGGGCCTGGCGTATCTGGGCGCGGCGTTGGTGCGTGATGGCGTTGCCTGGCTCGCCGCTGCCTTTGCCATTGAGAAGCTGGTTTATTTCGTTGCCTGGGTGATGTGGCATGCCAACCATAGCTTGTCTGAGGTGTATCAGGCGGATGTACTGGCCGGTATTTTTTACAGCATTTATGGCCTGAATGATCTGGCGTTTATGTTGTTCTTTGGTTGGGTATGCGTAGCGTCGTTGCGATCACGTACCAGCTAAGCGCTTAACTGGTGTGTGCACCTTAAAGCGTATCCAGCGGGTCAACGTCCAGATGCCAGCGCACTTTGTTAAATCCTTTGACGCCTTCCAGGTGTTTTACCGTGGCGTCTAGCGCCTGATGCAATGCCTGTCGATGCGGGCAGAATATCTGTAACTGGAAGCGGTAGCGGCCATTTCTGCGTTCCATGATGGCCGGTACTGGGCCGAGTAGCGTCAGCGGTGCGTCTTTTTGTGCATAGTGTTTGAGCCATGCTTGCAGCTGTTGGCGAGCATGTTCGAGCAGTCGCTGTGCGGCAGCACGGTCTTCACTCTCACTGCGCAGCATGGCCATGTGGCTGTAGGGCGGTAATTGCTGATCCAGTCTTTCGCGCAGCATCGACAGTGCTAAGGCGTGGTAGCCATTATCAATCAGCAGGTTTAACTGAGGATGGTCGGCGTATAAGGTCTGAATCCAGACATCGCCCGGGTCTTCGGCACGGCCAGCGCGCCCGGCCACTTGTTTGATTAGCTGAGCCGAGTGCTCCATCCCCCGAAAATCCGCACTGAATAATCCGGCGTCACTGTCGAGAATCACCACAAGCGTGACGTCGGGAAAGTGATGCCCCTTCGCGAGCATCTGTGTCCCCACCAGAATGCAGGGTTCGCCGGTGTGGATCTCGTCGAATAATTCATCAAATGCTTGTTTAGTGCGCACGGTGTCGCGGTCGACCCGTTTGACGGCCACGTGCGGGAATAAGCTACTTACCTGCTCTTCAATGCGCTCTGTGCCCTGACCAATGGCGTCAATATCGCTTGAATGACACTCCGGGCAGCGTTGAGGGACGGGTTGCTGGTAGTCGCAGTGATGGCAGTGCAGGTGGGGCGGATACTGGTGCAACGTCATGCGCGCATCGCAGCGTCGGCATTCGGCCATCCAGCCACATTGTTTACAGGCCAGTAGCGGTGCAAAGCCGCGGCGGTTCAGGAACACTAATACTTGTTTGCCCCGGTTCAGGTGCTGTTGCATCGCTGACAGCACTGGCTCGGCAAAGCCGTGCGTCAGTGGCTGGTGCAGTATGTTGTGTAACTTCATGCCCGGCGGGCGGGCGTTGCCAGCGCGACGAGTCAGTTTCAGGTGTAGGTACTTGCCGGTCAGTGCGTTGTGCAGGGTTTCCAGTGAGGGCGTGGCTGAACCAAGCAGCACCGGTACTTTGGCCATGTGTGCGCGCACTAGCGCAAAATCCCGCGCAGAATAGCGCAGGCCATCCTGCTGCTTGAACGACCCGTCGTGTTCTTCGTCAAGAATAATCAGGCCGAGATCCGGCAGCGGTGTGAATACCGCCGAGCGGGTGCCAATGAGAATCCGGGCGTGGCCTTCACGCGCCTGACGCCACCCCTGTAAACGCTCGCGATCATTCAGGCCAGAATGCAGCAGGGCCACGGGCACGTTAAATCGCTCCTGAAAGCGGCGTACTGTTTGCGGCGTTAAGCCAATCTCTGGCACCAGTACCAGTGCTTGCTTTCTTTGCTGTATCACCTGATCAATAAGCTGCAGGTAGACTTCTGTTTTGCCTGAGCCCGTAACACCTTCCAGCAGGCACGCCTGAAAACGTCCGAGGCAATCCGCGACTTTATCAACGGCTATTTGTTGCTCGCTATTGAGCGGCAGCGGGTTGCGGCGTTCCTCGGGCAATGCAGGCACAGGCAGGCGGGTGTCTTCTGCAATGAGCCCAAGCTCCGCCAGGCGGCGACACTGCGCAAGTGAGTAGCCATGGCTGGTTAGTTGTTTGTGTGCGATGTAGTCCTGCTGCTGGAATTCGGCCCACAGGGCTTGTTGTTTGCTGCCTTTGAGGGGCGCATCGGTATCGGGGGCGGCTTGCCGGGTCCAACCGGGCTCGTCGGCTTCGGTCAGGTCTGCTCCGCGGCGCAACATGGTTGGCAGCCAGTGCTCGAGCACATCCCCCAGACTATGGTGATAGTAATCGGCCATCCAGCGTGCCAGGCGCAGATCACCAGCGCTTAACAGTGGCTCATCGTCTAACCTTGCCAGTAGGGGCTTCAGCTTGTTCTGCGGAACCTCGGTGGTGTCGCGGGTACCTAACACGATACCGGTCAGTAACTGGCGGCCAAAATCGGCCCGCACACGCTGCCCCGGCTGGTATTGATCGCGGGTGTCGCCATCCACCGGCAGGTAGTCAAAGGTGCGCAGTAAGGGCACGGGTAGGGCGATGTAGACAACAAAAAAGGGCATGAAAAGACTTGCTGATACGGGATGCTCTGGTATTATGCGCGTCCTTATTGCCCATGCAAGGGCAGTTTTATCGATAACAAGCCAGTAACGCGGTGCACACCGATATTGGGCGTTCAGTCCCCGGTATGTGGCGGCGTGAAGACTGTGAGGTGATTTATGAAAGACGGTATTCATCCTGAGTACGCTGTCCTGGAAGCGACCTGCTCTTGCGGCAACGTAGTTAAGACCAAATCCACCAAGCCAGGCACTATGTACCTGGACGTATGTTCTGCATGCCACCCGTTCTACACCGGTAAGCAGAAGGTTCTGGACACCGGTGGTCGTATCGACAAGTTCCAGAAGCGTTTCGGTGGCTTCGGCAAGAAGTAATCGACGCTCAGCAAAGAAGCCCGCTCCGTGCGGGCTTTTTTGTGCCCGGCGTTTGCGCTTCGGTAGGGTTTGCTACGCTTAACAAGAGACTGTGTAGGAGATCCTCATGAGTGCCCCGGACGATTTTGATTTAAGCGATGGTGGTGGCCGGTTATCGGCCCTCGAGCGATCAGTGACCTTTAACCGCCGTGCGGTGGTGTTATTGGTGGCACTGGCCATTGTCGCGCTGTCGGCGATTTCGACGCTGGGCATTGTGGCTTTGATGCAGGATGACATTGGGTATGCCACTCAGGCGGATGTTGAGGCCTTGCATGCTGAGCATCAGGTACTGCAAGCCGAGGTGCAGGCTTACCGGGAGGCGTTGGCACAGACCCGCTCTATTTTAGATGCGAATCAGGCCAGTGCGATTCAGGCTCAGTTGTTGGGGCAGGAACGCAGTTACCAGCGCCATTTGCGGGCCCTGAAACAGGGCATGGCGGATCTGTCGAAGATGCTGCCCGGCTCACGTACCTGGCTGGATATTTACCACGAGCAGATGGATGCCGCGTTACTGGAGAGTCAGCAGCGTGAACAGGCCTTGCTGCAACGCCAGAGTTCGGCGTTACTGATTGAGTAAGCGGGCACTTTCGCCTGTCTTTTCCTTCGTTTAGCCCCGGTGATCAGACACAAACGGGTTGTGTTGGCGCTCGTGGCCAAACGTGGAGTTAGGGCCATGGCCGCAGACAAACTCAACGTCGTCGCCCAGTGGGAATAACTTGTTGCGGATGGAGCTGACCAGCTCGTCAAAATTGCCCTTCGGAAAGTCCGTGCGACCAATCGAGCCGTTGAAAATTACATCGCCGACTAAGGCCAGTTTGGCGTCAGGCTCAAAAAAGACCACGTGACCCGGTGTGTGCCCCGGCGTGTGGATTACCTTGAGCGTCACCTCGCCGACGGTCACTTCATCGCCATCGTTGAGCCATTGATCCGGGGTGAAGGATTCTGCCTGCGGAAACCCAAACATCATCGACTGCTGTGGCAGTGATTGAATCCAGAAGTCGTCTTCTTTTTGTGGGCCAATGACCGGCACCGAGAGTTCGCGCGCCAGCGCGGCGGTGCCGCCCGCGTGATCAATGTGGGCGTGAGTCAGCAGAATTTTCGTGGCGGTGGCGCCCAGTTCTTCCAGCTTTGCTTTCACCCGCGGCAGGTCACCACCGGGGTCGACGATGGCCGCTTCTTTACTGGCGTTGCACATCAGGATGGTGCAATTCTGTTCAAAGGCGGTAACTGGCACGATGGCAACCGTGAGCGGCATAACAAACTCCCTCAGAAAATCTCGACGACGTCCGCTGTCTTACCGGCGTACTCGGGCATGGTCATGCCGGCACGGGCGTTGATGTAAGTCGGATCGGTCACTGTGTATTGGCGGCCATTATAAACCAGAGCGTCGCCGGGTACTTGTGTTGAAAACGCCACCGCGGCGGCCACATGCCCCGGGTAATCCAGCAGTACTACAGGCAGACCAAGCAGGTCATGCACTAACTGGCTAAACAAAGCTGCGCGGTCTTCGCAGTCAGAGGCTCGGTAATGCAACGTCTCTAGTGGGAAGAGGTAGTTTTCTTCGCGGAATTGCTCGTCATCGGTCTGGTAGGCAAAGGCATTCTGTACGAAGTTCAGCAAGGTATTTACGGCGGCTTCTTCCGTTTGCCCGGTGAGCAGCGGCGTCAGTTGTGCGGCCAGTGCCTGGCGAGTGTCTTCAGGCATGGCGATGACGGGGTAGCGCGGCAAGGCCAGTTGCGGCAGCGTATTCAAATACTCCACCTGAGCGGCGGGATAGCTGACCGCGACTTGTATCTCCTGCCCGTGATGTTGAAAGGTCAGGCTTTTATCAATGTGTGTACCGGCGGCGGTAAAGGTCTCAGGTGGCTGAAAGCGCACTGGCGTTGCGGCGGTTTCGTGCTGCTTTTTATAGGTATATACGCTGCCAGCAATGGTGACTTTGCCGTCGATGGGCAGGGCGTAATAGCGCGTGCCTTTGAGGGTAAAGTAGGTCACCCCAAACACGTCGTCATCGGCAGGCATCAGCAGGTACAGGTCGTTGTTGTAAGCGAGGCGGGCGTCATAACCCATCTTCACCAACAGGAACCAGCTAAGCAGGGTACGACTGCGGGTATCGGGCGCCGTGGCACGGCTGAAATCGGCAACAAGTCTCGCCGTAGCCCAGTCACTGAGTGCCAGGATGTTTCGTGTGTTCTCTAAGGCGGTTTGAGTAGTTTGATACTCACTGCGGGCCAATGCCTCCCAGCCGCTGGCGATGCTGTCGGGAGAGATCCGGCCTCGCTGTCGGCGAGTCATGGTGTTGTTAAAGGGCACGCTCAGGCGGTGACCGTAAAACGCTAACGTGACGCTTGGTTCTTTACTTTGAGGCTGTTGGGATGTTGGCGTCCGGTTTTCCGGGGCTTGAGGTTCTGGAGTTTGAGGTTCCGGTGTTTGGGGGGCTGGCAATTTAGGTTTTGGCGTTTCGGGAAGCGGCGTCACTACAACGACCGGATCAGTAACCGGAGTCTCAATTGGGGCTTTGATTGGAGCCTCAACCGGAGTCTCAACGGGGGCAGCTACGGGCGGCGCCACTGGCATGGTATCTGGCTTAGGTGCGTTGTCTGCGGATTGCCCAGCTTGCGTGTCGACGCTTTCCCAGCGTTGTTTCAGAAAGCCGATAAAGGCTTTGTCGTTTTCATCCAGATAATTCTGAAAGTCCTGCTGCGTTGACGCCAGCCAACGCTGATAGTCTGACATGCCACTTGGGGTATCGCTGCTGTGTACGGCGGTTGAGGCGACGGTGGTACTGATCGCCACAGCCATCACCCCAGCGCGAGCTGTGTACTTTGCTGCTTTTGTTGCTAAAGCGAGTGAGGCCCGAGAAAAACGCAGAACCATAAAAACTCCAGAATAAAAAAACCGGTACGGAGTAGCCTCGGTACCGGTTTGATATCAATGCCAGTCGTAAAGGCTAGCCATGAACACAGATGCGCGCTTAGCGCATGTTCAGCATTTCTTCACGCATCTCATCGAACGACTTTTGCGCCTGGAATTTCTGCCACAGGGCTTTCTCGTGGTTCATTGAGGTTTTCAGCGCTTGCTCAGCAATCTGAGATACGGTGTCGGCATCGAGGCCCACCAGTACAACCATGCCGCCGCTTGGGGTTGGCATCTGGCGGAAGATTTTGCTGCCTTGCAGTTGCTGTTTAGTGATCTGCTTGGTGGTGGATGAGTTCACCTGATCGACGGTTTCGTCATCGGCAGTGCCTGTGGTTTCAGCGTACTGCTTGATCATGTTCTGAACTTCAACCTGCATGGTCTGAGCCAGCTCAACGCGCGCGGCGGTCGCGGCCATTTGCTTCATGAAGTTCGGGCCAGCGGCGGATTTGTCAGCGTAACCGACGGCCGACAGATCAATGCCATCGACGGGCGCACCACACACCCACTGTGGGGCCGGCTGCATGCTGCCGTCGGCGAAGACGCAGTCAGCGACTTGTGGCGCAGGTTCATTGGAAGAACAGGCTACCAGAGTGGCAGCCGCGGCAGCGGTAATCAGGTGACGGATGTTCATCCTTAATCTCCTTGCAATTAAATGACAGCCCTGCGCCTTCGGCGCGGGTACTGCGTGTCAGACTGCCTTCGAGAATAGCGGATGGCCTGAGAAAATACTACCGCGCGGCTATAGGGGTTAAAAGGGGGTTAACAGGAGGTTAACAGGGAGTTAACTCAGTGCTGATGACCGCCCAGACCGTGCGCATGGCCGTGATCCAGCTCTTCGGCGGTGGCGGCACGGACATCAACTACGTCCACTTCAAACTGTAAGGTTTTGCCAGCAAATGGGTGGTTGGTGTCGACGTCGATCATGAAACGGCCCACTTTGACCACGGTCACCTGACGCTCGCCCTGATCCGTATGCACGCTGGCGATCATGCCTTTTTTCCACTTTTTTGCACCTTGCAGGTGTTTGGCAGGAATGCGCTGAACCGAGCCTTCGACCCGGTGGCCGTAACCATTTTCTGGGGTCACTGTGATATTCACGTGATCGCCCGCGGCTTTGTCTTCCATTTCGGCTTCAAACCCGGGAATCATGTTGTTGTGGCCTTGCAGGTACGCAATGGGATCGCCAGAGCCGGTGGTTTCGATCTGGTTGCCCTGATCATCTTTTAAGGTGTAGTGCAGTTGTACAACGGTATCTTTAGCGATCTTCATTACAGCAATCTCGTGCAGTGGTTCGTAGCGCGCAAGTATCCTGACTTGATGCGGCGCTGGCAAGGCGTCTGCTGCAACCTGCCCCGGCCTGTGCGATACTTCGCGCTGTTCGGTGCACCATCATGCTGTGCGACTCGCGGTAAGCGCGCGCAGGTCGATGTCAGGTCAGGCATGTCATGGCGCTTAAAAGGGGAACACGGTGAGAATCCGTGGCTGTGCCCGCAACTGTATGCAGCGTTGCTGCGAGTCAGATTACCTGCCGGAACTTCTTCGTGACTGATCGAGCGGGTTACTCGATGGTGGCACGTCCTTCTGGGTGCGGCTGGCTGCACTCTCAGTGCGTCTCATCGTTGGTATCCGCCTTAACTGGCTTTGTGTATGTCGTCGCCTGCACTGGCACTGAATGTGTCGGATCTTACTTTGCGCCTCGCGCAGCGAACCGTCTTAAACGGTGTCTCGCTTCAGGTTGCCCCGGGTCAGGTGGTTGGGGTGATCGGCCCCAATGGTGCGGGCAAGTCCTCGTTATTGCGTTGTCTGTATCGTCACCCTTTTGCCCGTGGCACTGAGCTGTCCGGCGATATCCAACTCAATGGGCAACCACAGGCGTCGTTTTCCCGTCGGGCATTGGCACAGCAGGTGGCCGTGGTGCTGCAAGAGCCGGCCTTACCGTTTGATCTGCCTGTGCGCGATGTCATCGCCATGGGCTTAACCCCCGTCAAACCTTTGTTGTCACTGCCCACGCGTCATGACCGTCAGCGGTTGCGCGACGTCGCGGCTTTAGTCGACGTGCGCGAATATTTATCGCGTTCATTTTCGACCTTATCCGGTGGCGAAAAACAACGCGTGCTGATCGCCCGGGCATTGCTGACCGACCCGCAATTATTGCTACTCGATGAGCCGACGAACCATCTGGATATCCGTCATCAGTTAGACGTTTTGTCGCTGGTGCGGCAGTTGCCGGTGTCGGTGGTGGTGACCTTGCATGATCTGAATCTGGCGGCGACCTATTGCGATGCTTTGTTGGTGCTGGATCGTGGTGAGGTCGTTGCCAGTGGTGCGCCCGCGCAGGTGCTGACGCCTGAATTATTAGCACGGGTATTTGGTGTTGATGCCGAGATCGACGTGCATGAACAGGAAGGACGCTCAGTGCCTCGTTTACGGTTTATGTCATCGCAGGAGGCGCCATGAGATTGCGTGGGCGTTTTGCAGCGGTGTCGTTAATGACTCTGGCCGCGTTGTTACTGTCAGTGATGACGGTAGCGACTCAAGGAACCTTGCCTCTGGGGCTGGGTGACGTTGTTGAGGGCGTATTGAGCTGCGGTCTAGGTGTTGGATTCGGAGTTGGCTCGAGCGAAACGCCATGCTCGCTGTCGTCATTGGAATGGCAGGTGCTGGCAGACATTCGATTTCCCCGGATTTTTATGGCGCTGGTCACTGGCGCCGGACTGGCCATGACCGGTGCGATTCTGCAATCGGTGACGCGTAATCCGCTGGCCGATCCGTATTTATTTGGTATTTCATCCGGTGCTGCCTTGGGTGCTGTGGTGGCGATTTCGGCCCTGTCGGGTGTTGCGATTTATCCAGAATTATTTGGATTAGCAGAGCTTGAATCTCTGTCGGATATGTTGGTGACGGATATCTCGGTGACGGCAGGTGCCTTAATTGGTGCAGCGCTGTCGGTGGTACTCATGCTGGTGCTGGCGGGGCGTGCGGCAGCTCAGGTAGAAACACTCCTGCTATCGGGGGTGGCGGTGTCTTTTATGCTCAGCGCCCTGACCAGCCTGGTGATTTATTTTTCGACGCCGGACACCGCCACGACGTTGCTGTTCTGGTTAATGGGCAGCTTCACTGGCAGTCAATGGGA
>JAYYHP010000014.1:0-2055 GCA_036148335.1 Pseudomonadota bacterium | reverse complement strand
TATTGATCGTCCCATTTTTGCCTGGGTAATCGCCATCATCCTGATGCTGGCGGGAACCCTGTCCATCGTGAATTTGCCTGTAGAGCAGTACCCGAAAGTGGCACCGCCGCAGGTGCAGATTACTGCGACCTATCCCGGAGCCTCGTCTCAGGCGGTAGAAAACTCAGTGACTCAGGTCATTGAAGAGCAGATGAACGGCATTGATAACCTGCTGTACATGTCAGCGAGCAGTGACTCCTCTGGTAACGCTCAGATCACATTGACGTTTGCAGCGGGCACAGACCCGGACATTGCGCAGGTTCAGGTGCAGAACAAACTGCAGATGGCGACACCCCGCTTGCCTCAATCAGTGCAACAGCAGGGCGTACAGGTCGCGAAGTCTTCAGACTCATTCCTGATGGTGATCGCCTTTACCTCAGAAGATGGCAGCATGAATCGTTCTGATATCGCCGACTTCATTGGCGCGAACGTTCAGGACCCTATCTCCCGGGTTGAGGGCGTCGGTACGACCAGACTGTTTGGCTCTCAATACGCCATGCGTGTCTGGCTAGATCCTAACAAGCTTAATGAATACAGCCTGACACCGAACGATGTGACTTCTGCGATCAGTGTGCAGAACGATCAGGTTGCGGGTGGTCAGCTGGGTGGCACGCCTGCCATTGAAGGGCAGCAGATGAACGCCTCCATCGTAGTACAGACATTGCTGGAGACACCGGAAGAATTTGGACGCATTCTGTTGAAAGTGACGTCCGATGGTTCGCAGGTAACGCTCTCTGATGTCGCCCGTATTGAACTCGGTTCTGAATCGTATGAAGTGGCAGGTCGTTTTAACCGTAAACCTGCGGCAGGTCTGGCGATTACACTCGCGTCGGGTGCGAATGCATTGGATACCGCAAAAGCGGTAAAGGCGCGCTTGGCTGAGTTGGAATCGTTTTTCCCCGACAGCCTTGCGACCAGCTTCCCGTACGACACCACCCCTTTTGTTGAGATTTCCATCACCGAAGTGGTGAAGACTCTGTTCGAGGGTATCGCGCTGGTGTTCCTGGTCATGTATCTGTTCCTGCAGAATTTCCGGGCGACGTTGATTCCCACCATCGCGGTACCTGTGGTGCTGTTGGGACCGGTTGCGGTGCTGTATGCCTTCGGTTATTCCGTTAATACGCTCACCATGTTTGGTATGGTGCTGGCGATTGGTCTGTTGGTTGACGATGCCATTGTCGTAGTGGAGAACGTTGAACGGGTCATGGCCGAAGAGGGTCTGGGGCCAGTCGAAGCGACACGTAAATCCATGGATCAGATCACGGGTGCACTGGTGGGTATTGCGCTGGTGTTATCGGCGGTATTTGTACCTATGGCCTTCTTCCCGGGCTCTACCGGGGCAATTTATAAGCAATTCTCCATCACCATTGTGTCGGCCATGGTGCTGTCTGTGTTTGTTGCTCTGATTCTAACGCCTGCACTGTGCGCCACCATGTTGAAACCTCACAGTGGTGATCATCAGACCAAAACCGGTTTCTTCGGTTGGTTTAACCGTACCTTTGAAAAGGCCACGGCGGGTTATAAAAATCGCGTCAACAGCACCATTATGCACTGGGGACGTTACGTCTTTATCTATATTGCGATTGTCGGCGTGCTTATTTTCAGCTTTATGCGTTTGCCGAATGCATTCCTGCCAGAAGAAGATCAGGGCATGCTGATTGCCCTGGTACAGCTGCCTGTCGGTTCTTCGCAGGAGCAAACCGTGGAAGTGCTTAAGAAGATTGAAGACCACTTCCTCGACAATGAATCTGATGCTGTGCAGTCAATGTTCGCGGCGGCTGGCTTCAGCTTTTCCGGACGTGGCCAGAATTCAGGGATTGCCTTTATCCGTCTGAAAGATTGGGACGAGCGTGATCTTGAGAAAGACGGTGTTCAGGCAATTGTTGGACGCGCATGGGGCGCCTTTTCTCAGATCCGTGAAGCCTTCGTATTTGCGATTAATCCACCTGCGATTCCTGCATTGGGTGTCGCCAGTGGCTTTAACTTCCAACTACAGGATCGCGGCGGCTTAGGTCA
>JAYYHP010000013.1:0-3919 GCA_036148335.1 Pseudomonadota bacterium | reverse complement strand
GGGGATTATTGTCGACGATACCGTGCACTTTTTGAGTAAGTACCAGCGCGCCCGCAACGAGGGTATGAGCACCGAAGAGGCCGTGCGTTATTCCTTTATTAACGTGGGTCGTGCGCTGTTAATCACCACGCTGGTGCTGGTGCTGGGCTTCTCAATGTTGGCGTTCTCAGCGTTCCGACTGAACTCGGATATGGGCATTGCCACCTCGCTGGTCATTCTGATCGCACTGATTATTGATTTCCTGATTCTGCCACCCATGCTGCTGTGGCTCGACAAAGACAAACCTGCCGACCGTGATACTGATATTGCGGCGGACACCCCTGTAAAAGGAGAAACCGCATGAAACGACTCACTACTTTAGCAACGGCTGTATCGTTAAGCTTTGCACTGGGCGCGCCCATCGTGATGGCTGACGATGGCGGCCGTGGTCTGGAACTGGCCAAAGAACGAAAAGCACGTGATACCGGCTGGGGCACCTCGGAAGCAGAAATGACGATGATTCTGCGTAATTCGCAGGGGCAGGAATCGCAGCGAAAAATGCGCCTGAAAAATCTCGAAGTGCTGGATGATGGCGACAAAGGCCTGACGATTTTTGATGAGCCGAAAGACGTCAGTGGCACGGCATTTCTGAGCTTCTCTCATATCGATAAGCCAGATGATCAGTGGTTGTATCTGCCAGCTTTAAAGCGTGTAAAGCGTATTTCATCGCGCAATAAGTCTGGCCCGTTCATGGGCAGTGAGTTCGCCTATGAAGACATGGGCTCGTTTGAGCCAGAAAAATACGAGTTTACCTACCTGCGCGACGAGCCGTGTGCGGGGGAGTGGACCTGCCATGTGATTGAGAGCGATCCAGTGGATAAGTTCTCGGGCTACACCCGCCAGATTACCTGGCTGGATACTGAACACCTACGCCCGGTAAAAACGGAATACTACGACCGCAAAAATACACTGCTGAAAACCCTGACCATGAGTGATTGGCAGCAGTACAAAGATCAGTTCTGGCGTGCCGACGTACTGCAGATGGAAAACCATCAGAACGGCAAGAGCACGACGATTCTGACTCAGAATATTACTTTCGATACTGAGCTGTCTGATGCCGACTTTAATCAGTCGGCATTAAAACGTGCACGTTGAGGCCAAAGCGATGAGTAAGCTGATGAGCGAATTGATTAACAAATCAGGGAGTCAATCTCTACGCCCTGCGAATCCGGCGCCGACGCTAAAGCGGACTTTCGTAGGCGCGTTGGCGTTGTCCGCGGTTGTTAGTGCGCCTTTGGTTGTTGCCAGCGGCAGTACTAGTACCAATGACAGCGCCTGGTTACCTGACTGGTCTTTGGAGGCAGGGGTCGAAGGCCGTCGTTTTATCAGTGACGGTGCGTATCCCGGGCAAGTAGACGATCAGTGGTCGATCACGCTGGAGCCTGAATTCGTCTGGGACATTGATAACAGCCGGTTCACTTTTACGCCGTATTATCGTCACGATTTTGCCGACGATGAACGTACCCATGCCGATGTTCGTGAGGCCATGTTTATGACTTACGACGGCGCCTGGGAGCTGCGCGCCGGTATTGGCCGGGTGTTCTGGGGCGTGACGGAATCGCTGAATCTGGTCGATGTGGTTAACCAGACGGATCTGGTGGAATCGGTGGACGGTGAGGAGAAGCTCGGCCAGCCTATGATTCAGGGCATCTGGTTGAGTGAATTGGGTACCTTTGAAGCCTTTGTATTACCCGGCTTTCGTGAGCGAACCTTTGCGGGCGAAGTAGGGCGTTTCCGCTCGCCCCTAGTCGTATCGGATGACGCGCAATATCAAGCCAGTGATGAAGATGCTCACATCGATCTGGCGGCACGTTGGTCGATGACGACTGAGCTATCTGGCTACCCACTGGATGTCACGGCATCTGTATTTCGCGGTACGTCTCGTGATCCGTTGTTTGTGCCTCAAACTCAGGTGGTTAATAACCAACTGGTAGTAACGGGTCTGACGCCGTATTACGCACTGCAAAATCAGGTGGGTTCGACGTTGCAGTTTGCACCGGAAGGTTGGCTTCTGAAAGCTGAGTTACTGTATCGCGATATTCAGCAGGATTTGCTGTTGGGCGTCGGTGATATCGACGATCAGTTTGCGGTCGTTGGTGGTTTTGAATACACCTTAGTCGGCCCCTTCGATACTGCGGCGGACTTGGGGTTGCTGATGGAGTATCAATTCGACAGTCGTGATACGGCGATTGCTCAGAATGATCTCTTTGTGGGCGCACGTTACGTCGTGAATGACATGGCCTCCAGTGAAGTGTTAATGGGGGTAACTCAGGATCTCGACAACGGCTCTGAGCGATTGTTCGTGGTGGAAGGCAGTACACGACTGAATCCGAGTACTACGTTGGACCTGACCTTAGTCGGTGTGACAGGGAATGCAGAGAGTCAACTCGCACCGCTGCGTCGTGATGACATGGCGGAACTGTCGTTGACCTTCTTCTTCTGATAGCCATATTGCTGCAAGGCGCTGTGTTTGAGGAGCAGCGCCTTGTGGCTCCTGATCTTTCGATAGTTTTAGCTTGCTTCTTCTAGCGGACCTGACTGCTAACTTTTTGGTCAGGCAACCATTAGCTCTGACACTCTTTTTAGACTGTCTGTTCTGCCTGTTGAGCTGCTTTTAGGTTATTGATTGTCCGTCGGGTTCACTCTCGTTTTCATTGATTCTTCTAGGGCGGTAAAGAAGGGTAAAAAGCCATATCTGGCAAGAAGCCCAGGCTCTATGATTGGGCTATTCCTATCTGGAGCCGTCTCCGTGAGTAGACTCTCAATCTTCCCCTTTCCCCAGCCTCATGATGAGGCTGGGGCTCTTTCGTTTTCGTCGGACTCTGCACCCGCGCGTTCTTCTGCTGTGTCCCACGTGCTGGTGGGGCTGGCCACACTGGCATTAGCCGGGTGCAGTTCGTTGGCTGGCAAGGCGGGTTCGTCAACGGAATCAGAGCTGATCGAGCCGCTATCTTCACCCATTACGCTGGCGAGTGACGATCAACGTGATTCGGCCAATACTGAGCTGCCCCCCGTAAGCTGGTGGCAGGCATTCAATGATTCTCAGTTAAATGGGGCCGTGGAGTTGGCGCTGGCAGGCAATTACAGCCTGCAGGCCGCTGCTGCACGACTGGATCAGAGCCTGGCGTCGGTACGGGGTAGTCGCAGCGATTATTATCCGCAGGTGAATGCGGAAGTCGGCAAAAGCCGTCGCTGGGACGGCGATGACAGCACCACCGATGCCTGGTCGGCTGGCGTGTCGGCGAGCTACGAGTTGGATTTATGGGGCAGCATCCGTGCCGGAGCAGCACAGAGCCAGTTTACTGCCGATGCCTCCGAGGCCGCGTATCGTACCTTGGCGAATACGGTGGCAGGGGAGGTATCCACTTATTGGTTAGGGCTGCGCGTGCAGGCTGAGCGGCTGCGACTGTTGGCGAGCCAGAAGCAACGGTTAGAAACCGCCTTGCAGGTAATTGAAGGGCGTAAACGCCGCGGCCAAGCGGCATTGACCGACGTTTGGCAGCAACAGAAGTTAGTCGAGTCACTGAGTGTTGATATTTTTGCCGCCGAAGCTCAGCGCGATATTTATCTGCAACAACTGGCACTCTGGTCTGGTGTAGGTGAGACCTCGTTAGCCGATAACGAGATTGCAGCACTCGCGCCCATCGCGCAGCCTTCACTGACATTAAGCCAGGTGCCGCTGGAAGCATTAAAAGCCCGTCCTGATATTCAGCAAGCATTTGCGCAGTTACAAGCTGCCAGTGCCGGGGTGGCGGTGGCCGTCGCGAATCGTTATCCAAGGTTATCGTTAACGGCGTCGTATGCGGGGTCTGATAGCGATTTAAGTCAGGTCTTTGATAACTGGGTGGCCAACATTGCTGGCTCACTGGTGTTGCCATTA
>JAYYHP010000012.1:0-3106 GCA_036148335.1 Pseudomonadota bacterium | reverse complement strand
CATTACCTTAGCGATGAGCAGTCTGACTGGTATCCAGATCTCGACGACATTCGCAGCAAGGTAACCGACCGCACTCGAGCGCTGGTGATTATCAACCCGAATAACCCAACGGGTGCCGTGTACCCGGATGAAATTCTCGAGGGCATGTTGCAGATCGCACGCGAGCACAACCTGATTGTGTTCTCCGACGAGATCTACGACAAAATCCTGTTCGATGGCGTCACGCACACCTCAACGGCATCGCTGGCGGATAATCTGCTGATCATTACCTTTAACGGATTATCCAAAAACTACCGCCTGGCGGGTTTCCGTTCCGGTTGGATGATCATCAGCGGCGCTAAGCACAAAGCGCGGGATTACATTCAGGGGCTGGAAATGCTGGCCACCATGCGTCTGTGTGCCAACGTGCCATCCATGCACGCCATCCAGACCGCACTCGGTGGTTACCAAAGTATCTTTGACCTGGTAAATGGCGATGGTCGCATCGTTCAGCAACGCGACATCGCCTACGAGATGCTCAACGACTTTCCGGGCGTCAGCTGCGTGAAGCCAAAAGGCGCGCTGTACTGCTTCCCGAAAATCGACATGAAGAAGTT
Organism: Pseudomonadota bacterium; assembly: GCA_036148335.1. Classification (GTDB taxonomy): domain Bacteria; phylum Pseudomonadota; class Gammaproteobacteria; order Pseudomonadales; family Oceanobacteraceae; genus Thalassolituus. Next base: position 2,510 of record JAYYHP010000012.1, on the reverse strand, counting down.
CAACGTCCGCAACGACGAGCGCATGGTGCTGGACCTGCTGGAGCAACAAAAGATCCTGCTGGTACACGGCACGGCCTTCAACTGGCCAACGCCGGATCACTTCCGCGTCGTCTTCCTGCCACGCCCAGAAGACCTCACGGCGGCGATGAACCGCATGCAACAGTTCTTTGAAAGCTACCGACAGCTCTGATGCTCGACGTTCATATTGACGACTTTTTTCGTGACGCCGCGGTCATCCTGATCACCGGGCTGCAGCAATTCCCGGCGCCACGTACCTTGTTTGTCGAAGATATCTGCGGCCCCGATGACATGGACGAATTCGGGCTGCACTCCCCTCGCCACCTGGCCGCTCTGGGCTGTCTGCAATGGCTAAGAGATGAGCACTTTGTGCGCTTTGGTGTGATCGACCGACAAGAGTCGGTGGATGAATTTGTGCTGACCAGCCAGTCATTCACTCGCTTGATTCAACACCAGCCGGACGGTGAGCCGGTATTTCGCGGCTTGCACAACGCGATTCATGAAGGCGATTCCACCGCACTGCGCCAGTTAATGACACAATACGTACTGCGCGACAGCTAACCACCTCTTAAACACGGACGGCTCGCTCAGCGCGAGCGAACGTCAAAACCTGCCGCTTCTAATGCATCCTGCAAATCGTGGGCACGGGCCGGCACCCCAACACGAAGATTGGTGGTATCGCGACGTAATGGATACCCTTTGCGCAACTCATCAAACGTGGCGCGCAGATTCTGACTGCGATTCACCGCCGAGCGCATCACACCATCATCTACACGGATCTCGTAACACGCCCGAATGGCCGTGCGCAGCGCCTGATGCACCGGCGCCTCAGAACCAAAATCCACCCGCTTGATGCCGGGTTCTGGCAAAAACTGCCCGAGCTTCAAACGCACCGGCAATCCGAAAAACTCGCACGCCCCCTGATACACCTGCTCGGTGCCGCGCATTTTGCCGTCCAATGAATACCCAGCGATGTGCGGCGTCGCCAGGGTACACAACGCCATCAGTTCACGATCTAATTCTGGCTCGTTTTCCCAAACGTCCATCACCGCGACAAAATCCGGATTCGCCATCAAGTGGGCTTTCAGAGCGGCGTTATCCACCACACCACCACGAGATGCATTAATCAGGCAGGCATCCGGCGCCATGGCCTCAAGCTCATCGGTACTGATCAAATGATGCGTCGGGTAGTCGCCCTCGCGCTCCAACGGCGTATGCATCGTCACGACATCGCAACTTAATACATCGGTCAATGAGGTCAATTCACCAACGTCGCTCTCGTCTTTGAACGGATCAACGGCCTTAACGGATAAGCCCATTTGTTCCAATCGCTGGCGTAACAGGCCACCGACGTTGCCCACTCCAACGATCCCCACGCTCAGTTGGCGAAAGTTAATGCCGCGCGCATCCACCATGACACTCAGTGCACTCAGCACATAATCGACCACCGCCTGGGCGTTGCATCCGGGCGCACTGACAAAGCCAATGCCCTGCTCCTGCAAATACGCCTGATCGATATGGTCGGTGCCGATAGTCGCCGTACCTACGAACTTCACCCCGGTTCCGTCCAGCAAGGCCCGGTCTACCTGAGTCACAGACCGAACCAGCAAGACGTCGGCGTCTTTAATATCAGCGGCCGTCATAGTGCGTCCGGGCAAGCGAGTCAGGGTGCCGAAGTCACCAAAGAATTGCTCGGCCAGCGGGATGTTTTCGTCAGCATAGATACGCACGGTCTGTTCTTCTTTTTTCTAGTGATGCCGCATTGTGGCAACTGCGCGGAAAGATGACAATCATTCCCAATAAATTGGAAGAATATTCCACATCGTCATCATAAATACGGTGAATAATGCATATCAGGGGCGCAAATGAATCTGACGGCAGAATTCCGGTATACTTCGCGCCAGTAAAGGTGGGCAATCCATTTTTGAGATGACTTTCATCTCTTTAGCGGACGATTCACCGGACATACTGGTGCGGTAGCAAAACAGCGAACGCGTTTTTTCGTTGTTGAACTAAAGTGCCTTGACGTTGCACAAAAAGGCTTTGAGAGAGGGTCGCAAATGAGTCTGTATTCAGAATACCTGAAAGAAATTGAGGTTCGTAAGAACGAGCTGGGGTTGAACCCTAAGCCGATCGACAGCGCGGAACTGCTGTCTGAGATCATCGAACAGATCAAAGATGTTAACAATGAACACCGCAAAGATTCATTGAACTTCTTCATCTACAACACGCTTCCAGGTACTACTCCTGCGGCAGGCGTTAAAGCTGCCTTCCTGAAAGAAATCATTCTGGGTCAGGCTTCTGTAGAAGAAATCAGCCAGGAGTTTGCTTTCGAACTGCTGGATCACATGAAAGGTGGTCCATCTATCGCAGTACTGCTGGATCTGGCGCTGGGCGAAGACGCTGACATCGCTAAAGCCGCTGCAGACGTTCTGAAAACTCAGGTATTCCTGTACGAAGCTGACACTGACCGTCTGGCTGCTGCCTACAAA
>JAYYHP010000011.1:0-6474 GCA_036148335.1 Pseudomonadota bacterium | reverse complement strand
GCTTCGTTGATGTCTTTCATCATGATTGGGGTGCCTTTCAGTGCAGACTGATAAGCGATACCGCCCCCCATGATACCTGCGCCAAGTACCGCAGCCTTGTTAGTAGGCTTGGCTTTCTTGTCGTACTCTTTTGCTTTCTTCTTCAGCAGCTGGTCGTTCATGAACAGACCGATCAGAGCGTTGCTCTCTGAAGTTTTAGCCAGCTGTGCGAAACCTTTTGCTTCTGCTTCCAGCGCTTTGTCGCGTGGCGAGTTAGCGGCTTTCTGCATAGTTTTGATCGCAACGATTGGCGCTGGGTACTGACCTTTAGTCTGACCCGCAACGAAACCTTTAGCAGTTTCGAATACCATCATGCCTTCCATCGCGTTGAGCTTCAGCTTAGCTTTCTTCTCTTCGCGACGTGCCTGCCAGTTGATCTCGCCTGCGATGGCAGACTTCAGCATGTCAACGGCCTGCTCTTTCAGCTTGTCAGCGGCAACAACTGCGTCAACTGCGCCGTCTTTCAGAGCTTTTTCAGGCTTGTTCTCTGCACCCATGCAGATCCATTCGATTGCATTGTCTGCGCCGATAACGCGTGGCAGACGAACGGTACCACCGAAACCAGGCATCAGGCCCAGCTTAACTTCTGGCAGACCGACTTTGGCTTTCTCAGACATTACACGCATGTCAGTCGCCAGACACATTTCGAAACCGCCACCCAGTGCGATGCCGTTGATGGCAGTCAGGGTAGGAACTTCGAGGTCTTCAACGGCGTTGAAGATCTGGTTGGCTTCCAGCGTCCAGCTTGCGATTTCTTCTTCGCTACCTTTGAACGTGTTGCCGAATTCGGTGATGTCTGCACCTACGATAAATACGTCTTTGCCTGAAGTAACAAGTACGCCTTTCACATCACTGTTGCCCTGGATCGCTTTAACAGCTGCGTCCAGATCTTCCAGTGTTACACGGTTGAACTTGTTTACTGATTCGCCCTGCAGATCGAATTTCAGTTCGGCGATGCCGCCGTCGATCAGGGTTACCGTGATGGCTTTACCTTCGTAAATCATCAACTGATCTCCACATGGTGGTTTGCTGTTGGCTGCCACAACCCGTTGGGGTATCGCGCCGTTTGTTGAATCAATGCCCGCTTGTTTACAAAACAAACAATTCATACGAGCGTTTGAATCTGAGCGCACACCTTCCCAAAGTGCTCCCCGAAAGTCAATAGAGGATGCCTGTCAGAAGCTTGGCTCAGAGTGTCAGACAATAGACCACCTCACCCATACCTTGGTGCCAAAATTGTTACTCTTTGTAAGACGATATGTGCCGTCAGGCCACTTCTGGATACACTCGAAACATAAATACAAGAACACCCGAAGAGGAGGCACTTATGTTGAGAGTAGTCGTGATCGTGCTGACAGCCCTGACCCCGTGGATGGTCCAGGCCACCCCAAGCCAGGAGGATTTGCATCAGCTACGCCTGAAAGTAACCGATGCCATGACCGGCTTTTATATGTACCAAGGCCTGGAGGCCGACATTAAATACGCCGCCCGAACGGATGCTGCCCTGCAAGATGCCCACGCCGCACTGACTCGCATTACCGCAGATTCAGAAACCAACGAAGAACTGAACGGCGCCGCCCTACTGACAGAACACTGGAATAACTTTACGCGCCTGATGACCGCCAACCGCACTGACATCGTCGAGCGTGGCTACCCGGACATTCGCTTGGTCGATGAAATGGGAGAAGCCTGCCTGCAACTGGTGACCAGTGCCGCTGAGGTGTCGACCGCTTTAGATGCCGAGCAAGGCGCTAACTCAGAGCGCAGCGAACAGGTCGCCCAGCTGGCGCGCTCGCTGGCGTTTCAGATGACGGACATCACTGCGCAATACACCGGGCGTGGTACGAGCAACTTAGGACAGGTATTTGTCGGCTATCACACCGTAACACCGAAAGAGATGGCGCGCAGTTTTGAAAAACAACTGAGCGCCCTGGAAGAAGCCGTCGCCAACGAGCAAATACTTGAGGTTACGGCCATTCGTAATAAGTGGGAATTCCTGCACCGCTCCATTGCCAACTACAACGAAAACTCGGTGCCGTTTCTGGTACTGAATTATAACGACAGTATTGTTAGCGCCTTGCACAAGCTCGCCAGCCAGGAGTGACTGGCTGGTGCAGCGCACACAGGCCTGACATCACCATATTAGAGCGAGCGACTGTCTAACAGGCGTTCGAGTGCGGCCAGATACATGGCCGCCGTCGCGCTGGGCTGCTCAGCCACCATGATCATGACGCGATTGCTGTAAACCTCAACCACCAACAAGTCATCCTGCAACTCGGACTGTATGGCCCGAATCACCTCGGCACGCGCGCGTGCCTGCTGAGGTTGTTTCACGCTTTCGCCGCTATGCCAGGCAAAACCTTCGGGCAGCTCGTCGGTATCCCAACCGGCTTGTGCCACGACGCTCCATAACAGCTCACCACCTTTCACTGGTTTACGATCCATCAGGGTGTAACTGGTGGCCATGATGTCATCACGAATGCCGGTTTTGGCGGCATCCGGCTTGTAAGTAAATTGCTTTACCTGCAACTTGAGTTTGATGGCATCCAATCGTAGAGCCGCCAGACGCGTCTCACGTGGACTGGGTTTTAACGCATAAATGGCACCAAACACCAGCAACCCGGCGCCGATTACGATAATCCAGATCATTCGGTCATTTCCTCCAGCTCGAGCCAGCGCATTTCCAGCGTTTCGAGCTTGTCTTCTAGGGCAGATAACTGCGCCAGTGTGGACTGTACGGTGTCCTGATCGCCAGAATAAAAGTCACCCGCCTGAGTCACGGCCAACACCTGATCACGCTCTGCTTCGGTCTCGGCGATCTGTTCCGGGAGCATGTCGAGTTCACGCTGCAATTTATAAGAGAGCTTTTTCTTTTCTTTGGCAGGCTCGGCAACCGGCTCAGACTTGCTGGCAGGCTCGGCGGCTGAATTGGCAGCGGACTTGGCCTCGGCTTTTTTGCTCGCCACGGCTTGCTCACTGCGTTGCGCCTTTAGTTTGGCACCTGCGCGCTCGTACCAGTCACTGTAGCCACCGACGTGCTCATCAATATGGCCAGTGCCATCAAACACCCACAGTTGCGTCACGACGTTATCGATAAAGGCACGGTCATGCGACACCAATAACAAGGTGCCATCGAATTCCGCCAAACGCTCTTCGAGCAGCTCCAGGGTTTCGATGTCCAGGTCGTTAGTCGGTTCGTCCATGACCAGCAGGTTGCACGGTTTCAGGAACAGCTTGGCCAGCATGACGCGATTGCGCTCACCGCCAGACAGGGCTTTGACCGGCGTGCGGGCACGCTCAGGTGGGAATAAGAAGTCCCCCAGATACCCAATTACATGGCGGCTCTGGCCATTCACGATGACGTGGTCTTTGCCGTCGGCCACGTTATCAGCAATGGATTTGTCTTCGTCGAGAACATTGCGCGACTGATCGAAGTAGGCAACTTCAAGCTTAGTGCCGGTACGTAGCTGCCCCGATTGCGGCGTCAATTCACCAAGCAGGAGTTTTAATAGGGTCGATTTACCAACCCCGTTCGGGCCGACCAAGCCAATACGATCACTGCGCATGACCAAGGTAGAGAAATCGGTCACCTGTGGCACATCGCCCCACGCAAAGTTGAGGTTATTCACCTCAAAGACCTGCTTACCGGAGTTCTCGGTGCCGGTCATGCTGATGTTGGCGGTTCCCACGCGGTCGCGGCGAGCTTTGTGCTGCTTACGCATTTCTTTTAAGCGCTCTACCCGACCTTCGTTACGGGTACGACGCGCCTTGATGCCCTGGCGAATCCACTTTTCTTCTTCGGCAAGGCGTTTATCAAACAGCGCGTTTTGAGTGGCTTCGTCTTCGAGGCGCTTTTCACGATATTCGAGGAACCCACGGTAATCGCCCACCCAGTTGTACAGGTGGCCACGATCCAGATCGACGATACGCGTCGCCAAAGATTGCACGAACGCCCGGTCGTGACTGATAAGCACCAGCGCACCGTTAAACTGCTTGAGCTGTTCTTCGAGCCACTCAATGGTGTCGACGTCCATGTGGTTGGTCGGCTCGTCGAGAATCAGCAGCTCGGGTTCGGTCACTAAGGCCCGTGCCAGCATGACACGGCGCTGCCAACCGCCAGACAACTCATTAAAGCGACTGTCTTGTGGCAGCTTCAGCTTCTGAATGATGGCTTCCACTTTTTGCTGCCAGCTCCAGCCATCGACGGCTTCAATACGTGCCTGCAGTGATTCCAGCAATGCCATGTCGGCGTGCTCGCCTTTGGCGGTTTCATCGTGATACTGACTGATGACTTCACCGATGTCGCCCAACCCTTCGGCAATGACGTCGTACACAGGGCGATCCACGCCCTTTGGTAGCTCTTGCTGCAACACAGCAATGCGCAGCATGTCGCGGTATTGCACCACGCCATCGTCGGGCAGCACGTCACCGCTGAGGATTTTAAGGAGGGTCGACTTGCCCTCGCCGTTGCGTCCGACCACACACAGACGTTCATTTTCCTGAACGTCGAGATCCACTTTATCGAGCAGCACATGATCGCCAAACGCGAGTTCGACTTGCTGCAGTCGTGCCAACACCATGAGATTCCGGCCCTAGAGTGATTTTCGCGCAGTGTACCACTGGCCTTGCCTTCAACACAGGCACGCTACACTCTGTAAAGTCACAGCGCTTTAGCGGAATGATTGTTCCGCCACAACAACAAACTGTCACGATTCGCCACCTGCGCGGCCATTGTGTTCAATCCGCGAACCAGTTAAAACGGACGACTTTGTGCTTTTACTCAGGGAATTCTGACTCATGAAGATTCAACCCAACCGCTCGCACCTGATTGTGCTGGTGATTCTGGCCATCCTGGTCATCTGGATGGTCAGTGGCGAAGGCCATGTTGAAGACACGACCGAACGCCCGCTGCTAAAAGAAGCGGCGGCCTTTACGGTGGGCGCAACCACGCTAACGCCTGAAAAGAAGACCCATGCGGTTCGGATTTCTGCCCACGTCGCTGCAAACCGTGCCATTGATGTGATTGCCGAAGTCAGCGGCAAGGTCACTCAGCTGGATGCACCAAAAGGTACCTCGGTTAAGAAAGGCGATTTGTTGCTGCGCATTGATGAGCGTGATTTGCCTGAGCGTTTGAAGCAAGCCGAGGCTCAGTTGAAGCGTCGCCAGATTGAGACCGAAAGCACCAAAAATCTGTATCGCCGCGATCTGACCAATCAGTCGGCGGTGGTTCTGGCCGAAGCGGATCTGGCCGAAGCCGAAGCAGTGCTGACATCGATCAAGCTGGATCTGGCGGCAACACGTATCCGTGCTCCGTTTTCGGGTATTTACGACCAACGCCATGTTGAAGACGGCGAGTACGTCACTCCGGGTACCCCGCTGGTGCGCGTAATCGACACCCAAACCATGCTGATCAAAGGCGTGGTGTCTGAGAAAGATATTCATCGTGTACGCGCTGGCCTCGCCGCGTATGCGGAGCTGCCCAACGGCACCCGAGTGGATGGCAAGGTTCGCTTTGTTGCGGCCTCTGCACACGCCGATACCCGCACCTACGATATTGAGATGGAAGTCACCGGCGATCGTTCCGGCTTGTACGATGGCCAGACCGCCACCTTGTTTATCCCGCAAGGGGAAGTGGACGCCTACGAGATTTCACCTGCACTGTTAGTCATCACCGATACCGGCGGCCTGGGTATTAAAGTATTAAAAGATGACAACACCGTTGACCTGCTGGCAGTGGACATTCTTGAAGCCGGTACCGATGGCATCTGGATTCAGGGGCCACAGGGCGATATCCGCTTAATCACGATTGGCCAGGGCTTTGTGAAAGTCGGAGAAACCGTACGCGTTGCCGAGACTGAGGCCGCAGGCTCATGAGGAAGTTCATCGAAGCGGCGATTAATCGCCATCGTACCGTCATTATGCTGTTCAGCCTGATGCTGATTACCGGCAGCGTGACGTTGTATTTTATTCCGAAAGAAAGCTCGCCAGACGTCACCATTCCTTACGTGTATGTCTCGGTAACGCACGATGGTATCTCGCCGGAAGATGCCGATACCTTGCTGTACGAACCGTTGGAAACTCAGCTGCAAGGGCTGGAGGGCATGAAAGAAATGACCTCCACCGCAACCTTTGGTCATTTATCGATTCAGCTGGAGTTTTATAGCAACGTTAATGTCGACGATGCCCTCGAAGACGTACGTAATAAGGTCAACGACGCCAAAGGCGAATTACCACAAGACACCAATGAACCTATCGTGCGCGAAATTAACGTTGCGCTGTTCCCGGTGATGGTAGTCACGGTCTCCGGCGATGTGGATGAGTATCTGCTGTATCGCAGCGCCGATGAATTGAAAAAGCGCATTGAGTCACTGCCGGGCGTTCTGGAAGTGGATGTGCGCGGTAAGCGCGAGCAAGTGGCGGAGCTGATTATTGATC
>JAYYHP010000010.1:0-2956 GCA_036148335.1 Pseudomonadota bacterium | reverse complement strand
GTACGCGATCGCCGAAGGCCTTGGAGACGTTGTTAAATTCAATGACCTGATCACCCAGACGAGGACCCGGTGGAATGTAGATTTCGTTGGTTTCGTTGCGCGTCTGGAATTCGCGGGAATTCATTTCTTCAAAGCGGGCCAGACGGGACTTGCTCTTCGCCTGACGCCCTTTCGCGCCCTGACGTACCCACTCAAGCTCGTGTTTGATGGCTTTGGCATGCGCCTCTTCCTGCTTCTTCTCTTGCTCTAAGCGCTTTTCTTTGGCTTCCAACCAGGTGGTGTAGTTGCCCTGATACGGGATGCCGTGACCACGGTCGAGTTCCAGAATCCATTCGGCACAGTTATCGAGGAAGTAACGGTCGTGGGTAATCGCCACCACAGTGCCCGGGTATTCCTCCAGGAATTTCTCCAGCCAACCCACCGATTCGGCATCCAGGTGGTTAGTCGGCTCGTCTAACAAGAGCATGTCTGGCTTGGACATCAGCAGACGACACAGCGCCACACGACGACGCTCACCGCCCGACAGCTTGGTCACATCCGCATCCCAGGGTGGCAGACGCAGCGCATCGGCGGCGATCTCCATCTGACGATCGAGATCGTGGCCACCAGCAGCTTCAATGATGGCTTCGAGTTTGCCCTGCTTTTTCGCCAGCGCATCGAAGTCAGCGTCCGGTTCCGCATAGGCCGCGTACACCTGATCCAGCTCGGCTTTCGCATTCATCAGTTCGCTCAAGCCGTCTTCAACGTTGCCCTTCACGTCTTTTTCAGGGTCCAGTTGTGGCTCCTGAGGCAGATACCCAATGTTCAGGTCCGGCTGCGGACGGGCTTCACCAATAATGTCGGTATCCAGACCCGCCATAATTTTAAGCAGGGTCGATTTACCCGAACCATTAAGGCCGAGCACACCAATTTTGGCCCCCGGGAAAAAGGACAGAGAGATGTCTCTGAGAATCTGACGCTTGGGCGGAACAATCTTGCCCAGATGGTTCATGGTAAAGACGTATTGTGCCATGGTCGCTGCCTCCTGAAATTATGGCCCGCAAAGCTACTGAAAAGCCCGAATAAAGGCAACCAACGTTGAGAACCCGGCAGACAATGACTAGAGTACTGGATAGCTATTCATAATATTGAGCACAGCAGGACACCCATGCTCCCGTCAAATGGAGTTGATCGCAACGACACCACTGAAACGCAACGACGCGCCCGGACAAACTTACCTTTGTTCGTGCTCAGCTTCGTGTGTCTTACGATTGCACTGTCGTACCAAACCTGGACGCACTGGAACAGCACCGAACAGGCCTACCACCTCGACGTCGAACGTAATGTCGATCATTACGTAAAACAGTCGGCACTGATCATCGAGGCTGGGCTTCACGCCAATCTGATTTTTACCCGAAGCGACGGCGACCTACTCGAAGCGTATGCGCGAACCCCAGAGCAGGTGGACGAAGAGCGCCTCTGGGATCACGCCAGTGCCGCCATTTTTAACGGCACAGGCCTCTTTATTACCGACGCACAAGGTCAACTGTTGCAGCAATATGGACCGCTGCTCAACGATCGCGAGCCAGACGACATCCGCGCGAACCTGGCGTCGATGAACTTCAACGATGCGGTATTTTCACTTCGCTACGGCCATCAGGGCGGCTACTACGTCGGAACACGCTTCCGTACGCCCTCGGGCCATCTGATCCTGATCAGCCGTCGGGCATACAGCAATCTGTCAGAGATCATTCACCGCGGCGGTTTCACTGGGTTTGAGCTGGTGTTAATGGATCGCCGCAACGACAGCGTCGCCATCCGTGAGCAGTATTACGCCGACAGCCGCCATCCGGCCACCCTATCCAGTACCGAAACGGAAGATATTCTTTACCGCGCCGAGATTCCCAAGGCGCCCTGGGACGTCATTGCACTGCCACTGGAAAACTACTGGCAGGAACAGTTCATTAAGACCGTGCGCGCGCCCGCGACCTTCCTGCTGGTGTTCGCCTTCGTGCTGTTTACCCTTTGGCACTACCTGAACGGCCATGATCGCCATATCCGCTCGTTAGAACGCACCACGCGTAACACCGAGAAGCGTGCAGACCGTGTACTGCGCTCCATTGACGAAGCCTTGATCTCCACCGACGCCCTCGGCCGCATCAACTACCTCAACCCCAAAGCCTTATCGCTGCTGGGGCGACGGGACGCCGAAGCGCTAATCGGCGAACCGCTCACCGATGTCATTCCCAATCCCAACGCCCTGTGGAATCGCGGACTCAGCACCGAAGACATTGAGCAACTGCCAGCCATCGAACGCCGCCTGAGCTGGGGCCCGAACAACGACGCCACTTTCGAACAAGCGATGCAGCCGCTCTATGAGGGCAAACAAATCTCCGGGTACGTCTGGCTGCTGCGTGATATCACCGCCTCCGAACAAGCCAGCGCGGCACTGGCCACCAGCCGTGCGCGTTACAAAGCGCTGTTTGAAGAGGCCGGCATCGCGCACTGTTTGCTCGACTTGAGCAAGTTTGACGGCACCATCCAGACACTGAACATTCTCAGCGTCAACGATGCTACTTTGCATCTGGCCGACTTCGATACTGAAGAAAGCATGGCGGCCCATTACCTCGCTCGTCCTGAAGGACTGCAACCCTTACTGGATACCATCAGCACGGCACGCAGCATGCGCCTGATGAACAGCGAAAGCGAAGTCACCCTGATTAACCGCAGTGGTGAAACTCGTGAAATCTGGGTCAGCATCAGCTTCCGCTCTGGCAGTCATCGTCAGGTACTGATGACCATGCTCGACGTCACCGAGCGTAAGCGTGCCAGTGAGAAAGTACGTGAACGTGAGGCCTTCTGGGCGCATGTCATGCAGGCACAACCGGACGTGGTCTATGTGCTTGAACTGGACGATCAGTTACAACACCGAACCGTCTTCACCAACCGCCATATCACCCAGATTCTGGGGTATCCC
>JAYYHP010000009.1:0-5654 GCA_036148335.1 Pseudomonadota bacterium | reverse complement strand
GTATGTTCGAGAAAACGTCCGATGATGGAGCGTACTTCAATATTCTCCGATACCCCAGCAATGCCTGGGCGCAGACTGCACATGCCGCGAATAATTAATTCGACTTTCACCCCGGCCTGCGAGGCTTTATACAAAGCGCGGATCACTTTCGGCTCGGTCAGACCGTTGGCTTTCATACGAATCAGCGCCGGTTGCCCTTGCTCGGCAAACTCGCGCTCACGATCGATCATCTGAATCAGGCGCTTGTGCAAAGTGAAAGGCGCGTGAAATATCTTTTTCACCCGCAAAACTTCGCCCATGCCCGTCAGTTGCTGGAATACCTTGTGGATGTCTTCACCGATGGAGTCATCGCAGGTCATAAACGAATAATCGGTGTAGGCCCGGGCATTGCCCGCATGATAGTTGCCCGTGCCCAGATGAACGTAGCGACGATACTGGTCGCCTTCTTTGCGGACAATCAGCATCATTTTCGCGTGAGTTTTGTAGCCCACCACGCCGTACACCACGACCGCCCCGGCTTCCTGTAAACGGTTGGCCAGATAGAGGTTTTCTTCCTCATCGAAACGCGCACGCAACTCAATCACAACCGTGACTTCTTTGCCGTTACGGGCAGCATCCACCAGCGCGTTGACGATTTCCGATTTTGCCCCAGTGCGGTACAGCGTCTGTTTGATCGATTTAACGTTGGGGTCTTTGGCCGCCTCACGCAACAAGTCGACGACCGGCGTGAACGACTCAAACGGATGCATCAGTAAGGTATCTTTAGAGCGGATACTTTCAATGATGCTTTTTTTAAAATTCACATTTTTGGGCAGCCCCGGGGTGAACGGCGGATAACACAGGTCGGGGCGGTTAATCTGATCAATGACTTCAATTAAGCGCCCCAGATTGACCGGACCATTCACCTTAAATAAGTCTGTGTCATCGAGATTAAATTGATGCAGCAGAAACTCAATCAGTTCGTCCGGACAGTTATCCGCCACTTCCAATCGCATTTCTTCGCCGAAATTACGCGAATGCAGTTCATCCTCAAGGGCGGATGCGAGATCGGAGGTTTCCTCATGATCAATATCGAGGTCGGCGTTACGGGTCACCCGGAACTGGTAGCAGCCCTTCACTTTCATGCCCGGAAATAATTCATCGGCATAGTCATGAATAATGGACGACAGAAACACGAAATGATCACCGCCATCGGTCAATTCATCAGGCAGGCGCAAGGTGCGCGGTAACGATCGCGGTGCCGGAATAATGGCTAAGCCGGTTTCACGGCCAAAGGCATCTTTGCCCTCGAGGGCAACGATAAAGTTCAGGCTTTTATTAACCAGTCGCGGAAACGGGTGAGACGGGTCGAGTCCGATCGGGCTGATTAGCGGCTGAATGCTGTCGTCGAAATAATCACGAATCCACACGCGTTGCGCTTCAGTCCATTCGGCACGACGTAAAAAGTGAATATTTTCCTGCTTCAGGGCCGGCAATAAAGTGTCGTTGAGAATCTCATACTGTCGCGTCACGGTGTCGCTGCACAAGGCATAGATGCCATCGAGTACCTGCGCGGGATGCAGGCCATCAATGCCGCTCAACTCACGTGCATAGGTAAGCTGATGCACCAGATCGGCCACCCGGACTTCAAAAAATTCGTCCAGGTTTTTACTGAAAATACAGAGAAAGAACAGGCGGTCGAGCAGTGGATGTGATTCATCCAAAGCCTGCTCCAGCACACGGATATTAAACTGCAGGTGACTCAGTTCGCGGTTGAGATAATACTCGCTGCTGTTGAGGTCAGGTTGCTGCACGTCTTCCATGGGCATCTCCGCCAGATGGGATATAAGGTGATTGGTCTGCTCAGCTATGGTCATTCATTTCGGCAAATTGTTTTGCGAAGTAGGTCAGAATTCCGTCTGCCCCCGCGCGCTTGATACACATCAGTGAGTCCATCATGACGGCCTGGTCGTCCAACCAACCTTGCTGCGCCGCCGCTTTATGCATCGCGTACTCGCCACTGACCTGATACACAAAGGTCGGGGCTTTGAATTCATCTTTAACCCGGCGCACGATATCCAGATACGGCATGCCCGGCTTCACCATGACCATGTCGGCACCTTCCGATAAATCGAGTGCCACTTCGTGCAGTGCCTCGTCGGTATTGGCTGGGTCCATCTGGTAGGTTTTCTTGTCTGCCTTACCCAGGTTCGCGGCCGATCCAACAGCATCACGGAAGGGGCCGTAATACGCCGACGCATATTTGGCTGAGTACGCCATGATGCGCGTGTTCACAAAGCCTTCTTCTTCCAGCGCAGCACGGACTTCGCCAATGCGTCCGTCCATCATGTCCGAAGGCGCGACGACATCGGCACCGGCTTCCGCATGCGACAGCGCCTGCTTCACCAGGGAATCCACCGTACGATCATTCAGCACATAGCCGTTCTGATCGATGATGCCGTCCTGACCATGGGTCGTGAACGGGTCCAGCGCGACGTCGGTAATCACGCCCATCTCTGGCACGGCATCTTTCACTGCACGCACGGCACGCTGGGCCAGACCATTAGGATTAAAAGCTTCTTCCGCCAACTCCGTTTTGGCATCCAATGGCGTCACCGGAAATAACGCAATGGCCGGAATACCTAATGAGTATAGATGCTTTGCCTCAGCCACCAGCAGATCCACAGACAAACGTTCAATGCCCGGCATCGATGGAATGGCTTCGCGCTCCTGATGACCTTCCAGCACAAACATGGGGTAAATCAGACTGTCCACGGTCAACTGGGTTTCGCGCATTAGGCGACGAGAAAAATCATCGCGACGCATGCGGCGCAACCGCGTTTCCGGGAAAAATCGTTGTGCATCATTGAAAGCCATGAGGGTCTCCTGATCCGGCCGAGTGCAATATCTGTCGATGATTGTACCTTGCCTGCCAGCACGATTCCGCAAGGATTGGTTGGATGGCGCACTCTATGACAGGGTTATTGCGGAAATATGACAAGCACCAGAAAAGCCGCCATAAAAAAACCGCGACTGATGAGCCGCGGTTTTTTGATAAGCCTGAGTAGCGCGATGTTTACGCCAGTACCAGATCGGTACCAATCGCCGCCTTGAGTTTCTTCATGGCGTTTTTCTCAAGCTGACGAATACGCTCTGCCGAGACTTCATAGACGGCGGCCAGTTCGTGCAGCGTGGCTTTTTCTTCCACCAACCAGCGCTGTTGCAGAATGGCACGACTGCGATCGTCCAGCTCCGACATGGCTTGCGCCAGACGGTTGTTGGCGTCCTGTTCGTGATTATCCGCTTCAACCAGTGCCGCAGGGTCGTGGCTGTGATCTTCGAGGTAATACGCCGGTGCTTTGTAGGCCGACTCATCGTCGTCATCCACGCCAGCGTCGAAGGCAGCATCGTGTGCGTTCAGGCGACCTTCCATTTCAAAAACGGTTTTGGTCTCTACGCCCAGGTCGTCGGCGATGGCCGAGGCTTCGTCCTGAGACAACCAGCCCAGTTTCTTCTTCTGACTACGCAGATTGAAGAAAAGCTTGCGCTGCGCTTTGGTGGTCGCAACTTTGACGATCCGCCAGTTACGCAGAATAAATTCGTGAATTTCGGCTTTGATCCAGTGCACCGCAAAGGACACCAGACGCACACCGACTTCGGGGTTAAAGCGTTTTACCGCTTTCATCAGGCCGACATTACCTTCCTGAATCAGGTCACCCTGATTGAGACCATAGCCGGAATAACTGCGGGCAATGTGCACCACAAAACGCATGTGGGACATTACCAACTGACGCGCAGCCTCGAGGTCACCCTCGTAGTGCAGGCGCTCCGCCAGACTTTTTTCTTCTTCTGGCGTAAGTACTGGAATCGCATTGACAGTCGTCATGTAGGCGTCCAGGTTGGCACCCGGAGACATGGCATACACTGCTTGCAAACCGTTGGTCATTTCTCACTCCTGAAGGATATTACCGGCGCGACAGGCATCTCCTGTCTCGTCCGGCCATTCATTCTAGCACCAGATCGTCAGACCGCAACTGACCCGAAAAGATCCATCGAGCCACCGCAATCGTTCGACCGATTGACATAATAGCGACTTTAAATCAGCCATTGTGTCGAAAATCGTCAAGGTTCTTACCTAAAGTTCTTGATTAAGGTTTTTAGTTAAGACTCTGCGTTAGGGCTCAATGTGATGCAGGTGTCGGAACACCGACCACCAGGCGCCTACCCAACCTAATAACATCGCCCCCAGCAATAACAGCAGGGCCGCCCCAGCGGACAGTGGCTGCAGGGTGTAATCCGAACCGTACAATGCAGCAAGCTCGGCCACCGGGCCACGCACCAACAGCCAACCGACCACCAGCAGAATCCAGGACATCAGCCCACCCACCATGCCGTACCAGAGACCGGTATAAAGGAAAGGGCGGCGTACCCAGGCGTTGGTGGCACCCACCAGCTTGGTCACGCGTATTTCATCCACTCGATTGGCAATGGACAAACGAATGGTGTTGCCGACCACTAAGACGATCCCCAGCGCCAGCAGCGCCGCCATGACCCAGACGACACGCTCGCCCAGCGCCAGCAGCGCATACAGGCGTTCCAGCCAGGCGGTATCTAACTCAACCGCATCCACCCGGGAGTCGCTCTCAAGCGTCTGCGCCATTGCCAGTACGGCTTCTTTCGCCAGCGACAGCTCCGGCTCAACAATCAGGACGCCCGGCAGCGGGTTATCGGGCAGCAGATCCAGCGCGTCGCCTAAGCCAGAACTGGTACGAAATTCGTCCAATGCCTGGCTGGCACTGATGTACACCACACTGGCCACACCGGCTTGTCCGCCGACGCTGCGCTGTAACGTGAGAGCGTCGTTTTCTGCTAGGCCCGGCTGCAAGTACACACTCATACTGCCAGACGCCTGAAAACGATCACTGAGCTGGGTCATGTTATCGAGCGCCATCCACAAAGTGCCGGGTAACGTCAGCGAGATCGCGATGACCAGCCAGGTCATCATGCTGCCGATGGGCTTAGCAAGGAGACGCAGCAAGGTCTCAATGGCCACCAACTGATGTTGCTGCAACCAGGCATCAAGACGATTACGCCAGGTGACGGCGTTACTGGACGCGCCTGCGCGCCCGACCTCAGGCTTTGCCATACGCCTCCCGCTCGCTGAAGACCCCGTGGTCCAGCATCAGGCGACGGTGCCCCATGCGTTCAATCAAGGCGATGTCGTGGGTCGCAATCAATACCGTGGTGCCCACCTGCTGAAAGCGCAGGAACACACGCATGATTTCTTCGGAGAGTTCGGGGTCGAGGTTACCGGTCGGTTCGTCGGCCAACAGCAGCTTAGGCTTATTCACCACCGCCCGGGCGATGCCCACACGTTGCTGCTCACCACCCGACAGTTCAATTGGATTGCTCTGTTCGTAGCCTTCAAGACCAACGGCGTTTAAGGCGGCGCGCACCCGGCGAGCGGCGTCGATCGCAGGCACACCGGCAATCTGCAGTGGTAAGGCAACGTTGTCGAACACCGAACGATCGAACAACAACTGGTGATTCTGGAACACGACGCCGACTTTGCGTCGTAACAGCGGCACCTGCGAGGACTTCATGGTGTCGACGCATTGCCCATCGATGTAGACGTGCCCGTCGCTGGGACGCTCCATCTGCATCATCAATTTGAG
>JAYYHP010000008.1:0-2480 GCA_036148335.1 Pseudomonadota bacterium | reverse complement strand
ATCACCATTGAGCAGATGAACGGAGGTCGCCCATGATGTCTCGTTTGTTGCCGATGCCATGGCACACGCTCATGCTGGTGGTTGTGTGGCTGCTGCTGAACGGTGCATCCTGGGGGCAGTTGGTGCTGGGCTTGATTCTGGGCTGGCTGATTCCGCTGCTGACCTACCCATATGTCCGTGGCCATGCATCTATCCGTAAGCCACTGGCCTTGATGGTGTATATGGTACGTCTGGTGTTCGACATTGTGGTTGCCAACCTCGATGTTGCACGCCGGGTGCTGATGCCTAATCGTCACCTTAAGCCCGGCTGGATTGCTTACCCTTTGAATATGAGTGAGCCTTTTCCGGCAGCCCTGTTAGCGAGTTCGGTATCGCTGACGCCGGGCACGGTCTCCGTAGAATTTTCGGCGGACAATAAGGTGCTGTATATCCACGTGTTGCACCTCGATGATGAAAAGGCTTTGTGCGAATTTATCGGCCAACGCTATGAACAGCCGCTTAAGGAGATCTTCGGATGCTGACTCAGGTTGTGCTTGTTGCGTCGCTGATGATTGGCGTCGCCATGTTATTTTGTCTCTGGCGCTTGATTAAAGGTCCGGATATTACGGATCGGATTCTGGCGCTGGATACGCTCTACATTAACAGTATTGCGTTGATTATTTTGCTGGGGCTATATCATGGCTCAGCATTGTATTTTGAAGGTGCTCTATTGATTGCCATGTTGGGCTTTGTCAGTACCGCCGCATTGGCGAAGTACTTGTTGCGGGGCGATATCATTGAATAATTTACTGCAATACAGCGACTATTTAGTGGCGTTTCTGATTATTGTCGGCGCGACGTTTATGCTGATCGGTTCTTGGGGGCTGGTGAAACTGCCAGACTTCTTTACGCGCTTGCATGCGCCGACGAAGGCCTCGACCTTGGGCATGGGGGCAACTCTGCTGGGATCACTGGTGTGGTTCAGTCTGGAGATGCGTAGCCTGCATATCCACGAGTTGGTCATCAGCTTGTTTTTGTTTATCACTGCGCCGGTATCGGCTTACATGGTGGGCAAAGCGGCGGTGCATCGTCGTCGCCCGATGATGAAAGGCACGGCCAACCCAGAGCAAGCGGAACGTGCGGCTAAAGGTTTAGGCCGCGACGAGGCCGCTTAAATACGCTCGATGGCGTCTTGTAAACGGTCGACGGCGATGACTTCCATGCCTTCGACCGGTGTCCTTGGCACATTCGCCCGGGGCACAATCGCTCGGGTAAAACCGTGCTTTGCAGCCTCTTTGATGCGCTCCTGACCTGACGGTACGGGGCGGATTTCTCCCGATAACCCCACTTCGCCAAAAACAATCAGCCCTTGCTCCAGAGGCTGATTCCGAAAGCTCGAGAGCGCCGCCAGCAACAGAGCGAGATCGGCACCCGTCTCAGTGACTTTAACCCCGCCCACCACGTTAATGTAGACATCCTGATCGCCCAGATGGATACCGCCATGGCGATGCATGGCCGCCAACAACAGGTTCAGGCGATTCTGATCCAGACCGACGGCAATACGTTTGGGGTGCCCAAAATGGCTGTCGTCGACCAAGGCCTGAATCTCGACCAGCAATGGGCGAGTGCCTTCCCAGATCACCATCACTACGCTGCCGGGGGCGGCCTCGTCACTGCGACTTAAAAAGATTGAACTTGGGTTTTTCACTTCCTTTAAGCCACGATCAATCATGGCAAAAACGCCCAGTTCATTAATGGCGCCAAAGCGGTTTTTGATGCCTCGCAGCACGCGATAACGACTATCACCGGAGCCTTCCAGCATGATGGAGCAGTCAATCATGTGCTCAAGCACTTTGGGGCCGGCCAGTGTTCCGTCCTTGGTCACGTGCCCGACCAAAAACAATACGGTGCCCGTTTGCTTGGCAAAGCGGGTCAGGTAAGCGGCACTCTCACGTACCTGCGAGACACTACCCGGGGCAGATTCAATGCCATCCATGTGCATTACCTGAATGGAGTCGATCACGACAATTTTGGGCTTTGCTTGCTGTAGCACCTGAGTCAGTCGCTCAACATTGGTCTCGCTCAGCATTTGTAGCTGGTCGGTTGGCAGCCCCAAGCGGTTGGCTCTGAGTGCTACCTGTTGCAGGCTCTCTTCACCTGTCACATATACGGCAGGCATGGACTGCGCCAGATAGCAGAGCGTTTGCAACAGCAGCGTTGATTTCCCCGCGCCCGGATGGCCACCAATCAAAATGGCCGAGCCGGGAACCAGCCCGCCACCTAACACCCGGTCGAATTCCTGCATCCCGGAGGTGAAGCGTGGCAATTCGGCCAAGTCGACGTCGGCGAGTTTAACTAGCTGCGCGCCGCCTTGGCTGTCGCCAGCGTAACCCGAAAAACGCGCATCACGAGAGGCATTTTAAGGATTGCCGACCACAAACTCTTGCAGGGTATTCCACTGACCGCAGCCAGTGCATTGTCCCTGCCATTTACTGTGGTCG
>JAYYHP010000007.1:0-4409 GCA_036148335.1 Pseudomonadota bacterium | reverse complement strand
ACAGGGTCATGACCTTGTCGGGGTGATCCTGTTCGACAGCTTGCTGATATTGGCCAACGCTTGCCTTCACAATGCGAGCGCTCTCCGGCTGAGCAATATTGGCCGGGAAATAGCGTTCGGTCAGGTCTGCCAGCGCATCCGCCTCCGTGCCACTCATGGCACCGTGAACGTAGGTGACGCTGGCCAGTTCGCTGGCAAATTCCTTGGCAAATTGTTCCAGTTCTTCACGTTGCAGCGTGTCTAATAATGGCAATAAGTCGGTATCGCTGAAAGACGGATCAATGATCCAGTTTTTCATATCAGCCAGCGTACGCTGAAATGGCTTAGCCTTCAGATTATTCTCTAACGCACGTTTCAGACTGGCGCGGTAGCGGGTGAACTCATCGTCGCTGATGCTGAATTGAGTCATGTCAGCATAAATACGCTCCAGCAATTCAGGCAGCTTGTCGTAGTAGCCACCGACGGCCACTTCAATACCGTTCGCCGTCGGTGACAGGCGATAGCTGAGACCCGCCAGATAGGCCGGATAGCTGTAGGTATTCAACGACTCGTTGACCGTGCGGGTATAGAGCTTGGCTAACAGACGCTGGCGGGCATCCTGTTGTACTGCTGGAATACGCAGGCTGGTCAGCACCTGAGCCTTGGGCACCTGGAATTCATGTTCTGGGTAGTACCAGACCTGACGGCCTGGGGTATTCAAGCGCAGTTGGGGCGTATCCACTGCGGGGTCTGGGTTGAGTGCCAGATTTTCCGGTACGAAGGGGTTGGCTTCTGGCAGGTGCAGGGCCTGGCGTGCATCGTGACCTTCGCTCAGGGTAAATGAGGAAGGGCGGATACGGATCTCTGTGCCATACCATGGGTCGGTGGTGTCGGTATCAACGCCCGGGGCAATGATGGTACGCAGGACATTATCAGGCGTGAGATGACTCAGGTAGTGTTCCAGCAGGGCATTCGTGGGTGGCTCGGCGCGATAGTCACCATAGATGATGTCTTCCACTGGGAACACCAGCATGTTGCTGCTCAGGCGCGTGGTGTAATCCATGATGCGACCGTGTTCCTGATAGCGGAAGGTCAGTTCGTTGAGGCGCTCCTGTTCTACTTTCAACGCTTCAGAAATGCCTTCGCTTTTGACCAGCGAAATGTAGTCGAACAACAGCTGGGTAATGTCATCGGTATGCAACAGTCCCTGACGCGTCAGGCTGATGCTGACGACTAAGGTAGATGCATGACGGGTCGACAGTGAACGGCCCGCGCTCAGTGATTCTGCCCAACCTTTTTCTTTCAGCAACGCTAGCAGGCTGCCTTCGCCTTCATGCCCAATCAGGTTAGCAATCAGTGAAACCGGTTTGTGCTGATACTGGCTGAGAATCTCGGGCAGCGGGAAGGTAAAACGCAGCTCGCGCAGTTCTTTAATCGGAGCGATATTCATATCCATCGGTAGATGGCCGTCGGCAAATACCGGCACATCATCACGTTGGAAATGCACATCGCGTTTCGGCACGTCTGAGAATAACTGACGTGCCTGATTACCCAACTGATCCAGTTCATAATCACCGGCAATGACCAGAGTCATGCGATCAGACGAGTAATGTGTGCGATAGAAGCTGATTAACTCGTCGCGGATTTTACTGTCGGGACGATCCGCCAAGGTGTCGAGATTACCGGTGGAAAAGCGCGCGAAACTGAACTCCGGATTCATGGCCAGCTTTTGCGCCGAGTAAATACGACGGCCATCTTCTTTCAGACTGGCGCTGTATTCGGCGTGCACGGCATTTTTTTCGCGGTCGACGTAGGCGGCATCAAACGTGGGGGAGATAAAGAAAGGCGCAAACCTGTCGAGCGCTCCCGGCAGTTGCTCATTGTCGATATCAAAGAAATAGGTTGTCTGGGCGTAGGCGGTAAAGGCGTTGTGCGTGCCGCCGTTTTGTTTGATGAATTGTTGGTATTCATCCGGCTCTGGGTAAGGTTCGGTACCCAAAAACAACATATGCTCCAGGAAGTGCGCCAGACCTTCGCGGTCCGTTGGGTCGTCCATGCTGCCCACGTTGACGCTCAATGCGGCGCTGGCTTTGTCGGCGTCCGGTGTTTTTACCAGCAGCACCTTGAGGCCATTTTCCAGCGCCATGTAGCGATACTCGTAAGGATCGGCGGGGCTGGCGATGACTTCAGGGGTTTGTGACAGTCTGATCATGGAAAATCCAACGGCGGCAGCAACAATGATTAAAAACGTCCAATAGCGTGGCGAGAGCATGCCCACTCCTGTGAATTACGGGTGAAAATTCAATGTGCAGTGCCCTGAGCACCGGCAATGTCGATCGCGTCTTGCAGACTGTGACGAGCCGGGTCCAGGGTCGTAATGGTGGTCAGACGCTGACGGGCGTCCTCGAGTTCCGTGGCAAGCAGAGAAACCTGAGCCTGAAATGCATCGTCGATGGCTTTGTATAAGGCTTTTACTTTGTCGTCGGCTTCGGCGTTACCCCCCTCGCGCAGCGTTTTCAGGCAGGCGAGGGCGATTTGATGGTAGAGCTGGTCTTTGTTCACGAGGTTGTCTCCTTTTTCCTCATGATACACGAGCCGTGCTCAGCTCATAAGCGTTAACCGATGGAGGTATCCGGCGCGTACCATTGTAATTGTGAAAGGCTGATCTCCGGCGATAATGCGGAACCACTGAGCATGTCGATCCGCGCTTTGTGCGAAACGGCCAATAGCTCAGAGTGTTTGATGTGACGGGCATAGATAGTGAGGCCGTGTTCCTTCAGTTTTTGCAGCAGGCGACCTCCCTGAGCCGCGTTTTTCGGCGCTTGTAAGCGCGCCATAAATTCAGGTGCCAGACTGATGCCATCGATCGGCAGGCTGAGTATCTGACGGGCGTTCAGGAAGCTGCGACCGAAGTGATTGATCATGCGTTTAACATTGTGGTGCACGAGTTCGCCATGCCAGAGAATGTCGTCCTGGCCATCACTTAATAACCGACCCTCATCGACAATGTAGGTACATTCGATATCGATCAGGGTGCGGGCTTTCTCGAGTGCACTTAAGTACAGGTCGGAGTCTTCTTTCTTGACCTGACTTGCATCCACCAGAATGCGTAAGGGTTTCGTGAAATGCGATTGCCAGGTGGTCACCAGTGCGGCAAACCATTGCTCCCAGCGTTCTGCGTTCATATCGCTGAAGGCGGGGGTTTCGACCGCCAGAACATCGCCGTGCAGTCCAAACACCGGCGTCAGGTAAAGGCCTTCGCCCAGCCGTTGTGACGAGGGAGAGCCCATGCCTAATTGATCACGCAGCCAGCCTTCGTAGTCTTCTTTGTCTGGCGCGACACGAATCGACGTCATGGCGGCGGCCATTATGTCCTGTTGCTTTAGCTCTGGCGCAAGATCTGCCAGTGTCTGCTCCGCGGCCGGGGCACGTAACGCCACCAGAAAGCGGTTAGGTTGCGGCAAGTGATACAGCTCAGTGTCAGCAGGAAGCAGGGCTTTGATTTGACCGAAGAGAGCGGCAGATGCGGTCAGATCCGGGACCTGAGTGATGGGCAGTTCCAGTCGCAACGCGGCAGACTCTGGTAATGCCTCTACAGGGGCAGGTTTAAGGTCCGGTCGGGCATCAACCGGTGAGTCCGGCAGTCGCGCGTTATCGCCAATGATGTCGCACACACACAAACGATAGCGCGGCCCCAGTGGCGCAATGGCCATCCAGGCGGGTACTTGCTGACGGGATTGGTCGTGCAGAGTAAAGTGCCCCAGCCAGGTATGCCCCTGTTCAGTCTGGCGAGTGACCTCGGCTTCCTGAGTGACGTCTTCGGCGGAAACGCCCACCGAAAACAGATTCCGGCCCAGCAGGTCTTCTTCCCGGGTACCCAATACGTCACACATTTTGGGGTTAGCGAGGCGCACGACCCAATTGTCGTCGGTAAGCATGACCGCTGAATTGGTCGCGATGGCTTGCCCAAACTGATGGGTGCGATCCAGCAAGCGTTGTTGCTGCACGCCTTCTTCTATATCCATCGTCAGCAGGGTGTTGTCCCACGGCTTTGCCACAAAGCGATGCACATCCCCAGCGTGCCAGGCTTCCCGCAGTGCGGCGTAATCCACCTGACCAGACAACAACAGACGATACGTATAAGGAGAGATTCGTCGCGCTTCCTGGCACAGCGAGATGCCATCCCGCCGTGGCTTATTAAAGTCTGTGACCATGACATGGATGCGCTCATTACGCAGTTTTTCCAGTGCTTCCTCCCCGTCATTAGCTTCAAACAACTGCCACGACTGGGTCCGCAGCATACGGCGGAGTGCTTGGATGATACCGGGCTCGTCGTCCACGAGCAGAACATTAACCTGCATGAATTACCTCTATCCTCTTCATAATGGCCTGATTGGCTAGTGTATGGGATAACGCGTCGGAACTCTGTA
>JAYYHP010000006.1:0-4381 GCA_036148335.1 Pseudomonadota bacterium | reverse complement strand
AAAGCGTTTTGCCTTCAAACCGCCCGGCCAAATATTCAACAGCAACAGCCAGAGCACCAATCGCCCGACCTTCGTTAAAGTCATCGCGCGCATAGAGTTCGGTCAGATCACTGAGTTTCCAGGGCACCAGCTCCAGCGGCTCTGGCTCATCGCCTTCCAGCTTCGATGGGTACAGATCACGCGCCAGCACTACATCGATGCCGCCACGCATGTAACTTGGGGACAAGCTCATTTTCTTCAGGTAAACGAATTCACGCGCAGCAAAGCCAATCTCTTCCTGCAACTCACGATTACAGGCATCGCGCATCGACTCCCCCAGATCCACAGCTCCTTTCGGCAGGGTCAGGGTGTAATCTTCGACGCCGCCCCCATATTCACGGATGAGGGCAATCGTCTCGTCGTCCAGCAAGGCAACCATCATCACCGCTCCGCTGCCGCCGGGCACCAAACGCTCATAGGTGCGCTCTACACCGTTGCTGAATCGCAGGTCGATGGATTCAACGCGAAACAAACGACTTTCAGCAACCATGTGGCGATTCAGAATTTCGGGTTTTTTATGCATGACAGCCCTGTTTTAATAGCAGACAGATAATGATGACGAGGTATTAGCGCATGAGTATGCCAGAGTGGCAAGACATCGACACTGTGCTGCTGGACATGGACGGCACCCTGCTGGACCTGCATTTTGACAACTACTTCTGGCTGGACCACGTGCCGAGCAAGTATGCCGAGCACCACGGCCTGTCCGAAGAAGAGGCCTTTGCCGAACTGAACAAGAGTTTCGTTGGCCTGCGCGGTACGCTCAACTGGTACTGCCTCGACTACTGGACCGAACTCACCGGCCTGCCCATCGCTGAGCTGAAACGCGACGTGCAGGACAAAATCGGCTTCCGTCCTTATGTTGAAGACTTCCTCGACACCATGAAGAAGCTGGGTAAGCGCACTGTGATCGTGACCAACGCCCACCGCGACAGCGTGAACCTGAAAATGGAACGCACCGGCCTCGATAAACTGGTCGACCACGTTATCAGTTCGCATGACTATAAAGAGCCGAAAGAAAGCCAGGCATTCTGGGATCATTTACAACGCGAAGAACCCTTCGATAAAGACCGCACACTACTGATTGACGACAGTCAGGCTGTGTTAGAATCGGCAGAGAAATGGGGTATCCACTGGCTGCTGACGATCTTCCACCCAGACAGCCAGAAAGCGCCAAACACCGACAGTCGCTTTCCGGGTATCCACCACTTTGATGAAATTAAGTTCTGAAGGCTGATTCATCTCGGCCTGGCGGTACAACTTCGACTGTGGGCTATGTGCCTGTGACTGACCCTGTGTGCCATGGATGGCACACGGGAGCCTCCATGGATGGATTCACGGCGAGTCAGGAACAAGCACATAATCCACAGGAGTTTCTGCAGATATGAGCGAACAGACACAAAAAATCCGACTCGATAAATGGCTCTGGGCCGCGCGTTTTTTTAAAACCCGCGCGCTAGCCAAAGGCGCGATTGAAGGCGGTAAGGTTCATTATGAAGGCCAGCGCTGCAAAGTCAGCAAAACGGTCGACGTGGGCGCAAAACTGACCATCCGCCAGGGCTTCGATGAAAAGATCGTCGTCGTGAAGGCACTCTCCGAGCAGCGCCGCGGCGCCCCGGAAGCGCGGGAGCTGTACGACGAAACCGTCGACAGTATCAAAGCCAGAATGGATAAAGCCGAATACCGCCGAGTAGTTAAAGCTTCTCAGGCAGCACCCGACCACAAACCCAACAAAAAAGAGCGTCGCGATATGCGCCGTTTTGAGAACAATCAGGATTACTGACCGATGACCGCGAACAACAGCGCAGACACCCTGCAACGTTTCAGTTTCGACAACACCAATATTCGCGGCGAAGTGGCGCACCTGAACGCCAGCTATCGCGAAGTGCTTAAACGTCATCAATACCCGGCCGTGGTTGCCAGGGGCGTGGGCGAATTGATGGCCGCAACGGCGCTGCTCAGTGCCAACCTGAAGTTTGCCGGTCGCCTGACCCTGCAAATTCGCCTGACCGGCAACATCAGCTTGTTGCAGGCAGAAACCAATGAGAAAGGTCAGTTACGCGCCATCGCCCGCTACGAAGAAGGCACCGACGCCAGTGAGCTGACCCTGACGGACGGCCAGATGATCATCACCATTGAGCCAGAAGTCGGCCAGCGCTATCAGGGCATCACCCTGATTGAAGGTGGCAATGTGGCCGGTGCATTAGAAGATTACTTTGAGCAGTCGGAACAGCTGGGATCACGTTTCTGGCTAGCCTGCGACGGCGAAAATGCAGCGGGCTTCATGCTGCAACAGATGCCGTCTGCTGAGGGCGACGATCCGGACGCCTGGGACCGCCTCAGCCATCTGGCCAGCACCCTGAAAGACGAAGAGCTGCTGACCCTGAACAACGATGTGCTACTGCACCGCTTGTATCACGAAGAAAACGCCCGCATCTATCCAGAGAGCGCGCTGAGTTTCTTCTGCACCTGCTCGAAAGATCGCATTGGCAATGCCCTGCATCAGCTGGGCAAAACAGAACTGCTGGGCATTCTCGAGCAGCAGAGCAAAATCAGCATCAACTGTGATTTCTGCCAGCAGGCCTACAGTTTTGACAAGACGCAGATACTGGAGTTATTCCCAGAGGACAACTTACAGTAACAAACCGGAATAAGAATCGCTCAAAAACCGACCAACGGGGCTTAGCGCGGACGGTTTTTTCTGGCATAATCGCCGGTCTTAAAAATTTGGGTTCGCCCGGGCACCCTTCAGGGCGGTACAGAGATTCAGCGCAAGGCCACAAGCCCTGCGTCATTTACGAGGACCCCACGGGGCACCGATATGACTGTTTACACCGATTTATCTTCTTCTTTCCTGGTAGAACAAGCCATCGCTCGCGGCGAAGGCCAACTGCAGGATAACGGCGCACTGGTCATCAAAACCGGTAAGCGCACTGGTCGTTCACCAATGGACAAGTTCATTGTTGAAGAGCCAAGCAGCAAAGACGCCATCGAATGGGGCAACATCAACCGTCCATTCGATGCGGACAAGTTCGATGCTCTGTGGGAGCGCGTAGAAGAGTATCTGGCACAGCACGACAGCTTCGTATCTCAAGTGCACGTTGGTTCTGACCCTCAGCACTACCTGCCAGTAAAAATGACCACTCAGACTGCATGGCAGAACCTGTTTGGCCGTAACCTCTTCATCCTGCCAGAAAGCTACAACCCTTCTGACAAAGAAGAGTGGCAGATCCTGAACGTTGCTGGTTTCGAATGTGTACCAGAGCGTGACGGTACTAACTCTGACGGTGCGGTAATCGTTAACTTCGCACAGCGCAAGGTACTGCTGGCAGGCATGCGTTACGCGGGCGAAATGAAGAAAGCCATGTTCGGTGTACAGAACTTCCTGCTGCCAGAAAAAGACGTGCTGCCAATGCACTGTTCTGCCAACGTTGGCGAAGACGGCGACACCTGCCTGTTCTTCGGCCTGTCTGGTACTGGTAAAACCACTCTGTCTGCGGACCCTGCCCGTTACCTGATCGGTGACGACGAGCACGGTTGGGGCAAAGGCACTGTCTTCAACATCGAAGGCGGCTGCTACGCAAAAACCATCGACCTGTCTCAAAAGAACGAACCTATCATCTGGGACGCGATCAAGTTCGGCGCCATCGTTGAGAACGTCACCATCGACGAAACCACTCGCGTTGCCGACTACAGCAACACTGAACTGACTGAAAACGGCCGTTGTGCCTACCCGCTGACTCACGTTGAGAAGCGCGTAGAAGAAAACATGGCTGGCGAACCAAAAGCTGTGATCTTCCTGACCTGTGATATGACTGGTGTACTGCCTCCAGTATCTATCCTGAGCAAAGAGCAGGCGGCCTACCACTTCCTGTCTGGCTACACCGCTCTGGTTGGTTCTACTGAAATGGGTGGCTCTAAAGGTCTGAAGTCTACCTTCTCTACCTGCTTCGGCGCGCCGTTCTTCCCACGTCCAGCGGGCGTATACGCTGAACTGCTGATGAAGCGTGTGACAGAATTCGGTTCTCAGGTTTACCTGGTAAACACCGGTTGGACTGGCGGTCCTAACGGTGGCGGCGGTGAGCGTTTCAGCATCCCGACAACCCGTGCTGTGATCGCAGCGATTCAGTCTGGCGCACTGCGTGACGCTGACACTGAAGAACTGCCAATCTTCGGCCTGCAGGTTCCTAAGTCTCTGGAAGGTGTTGATGCGACTCTGCTGAACCCAACCAAAGCTTGGTCAAACGTTTCCGATTGGGAAGGTGCGGCTAAGAACCTGGCGGCTCAGTTCGTTGAAAACTTCAAGAAGTACGACGTATCTGACGCCATCGTAAACGCAGGT
>JAYYHP010000005.1:0-4509 GCA_036148335.1 Pseudomonadota bacterium | reverse complement strand
GTACGACATTGTTGTGACTCAGGCGGGTTACTTTGGTTTGCGCCCGGCGGAGGCCAAAGAGAGTGCTGCTGAGTTACTTAAGGCGCTGGACCTGTGGGATAAGCGCGATCAGCAATCTCGCATGCTCTCTGGCGGCATGAAGCGTCGTTTGATGATTGCGCGGGCCTTGGTGCATAAACCGAAGGTGCTGATTCTGGATGAACCTACCGCTGGTGTGGACATCGAGCTGCGTCGCTCTATGTGGGAATTTATGCAGCGCCTGAATGAGCAGGGCACGACCATTATTCTGACCACGCATTATCTCGAGGAAGCCGAGCAGCTGTGCCGCAACATCGCCATTATCAATAAGGGTGAAATCGTTCAGTGCACCAGCAAGCGTGCGTTGCTGAGCCAGTTAACCACCGAGACGTTTGTGTTTGACCTGTGCGCGGCGCTGCCGGAAGGATTTGCCCTGGACGATTACCAGATCCAGACGCCGAACCCAGAGTCTCTCGAAGTGACGGTAGAAAAAGGACAAAGCATTAACTCTATTTTCGCGCAGCTGACGGCCAGAGGGGTTGAGGTGCAAAGCATGCGTACCAAGTCGAATCGTCTTGAAGAGCTGTTTGTGAATCTGGTGAGAGGAGATGCGAAATGAGCCCGATGCGTGTTCAGTGGGTCGCTTTCCAGACCATCGTGACGAAGGAAATTCGTCGTTTTATGCGCATCTGGCAGCAAACCTTGCTGCCACCTGCCATCACTATGACCTTGTACTTTATTATTTTCGGCAACCTGATTGGTAGTCGCATTGGCGAGATGGGCGGCGTGGATTACATGGCGTACATCGTGCCTGGCTTGATCATGATGAGTGTGATCACCAATGCCTACGGCAATGTGTCGTCGTCCTTTTTCAGTAACAAGTTTCAGCGCAGTATCGAAGAAATGATGGTGGCCCCTGTGTATCCAGTGACCATCCTTCTGGGCTATGTGGCGGGTGGTGTCGCTCGCGGTGTGGCGGTAGGGATCATCGTGACGCTGTTGTCGCTGTACTTTACCGAGCTGCAGGTGCATCACGTGGGTGTGATGGTGGCGGTGATTCTGCTGTCGGCCATTCTGTTTTCGCTGGGCGGTTTTATCAACGCGGTGTACGCCTCGAAATTTGACGATATTTCGATTATTCCGACCTTTGTTATCACGCCTCTGACCTACCTTGGTGGGGTGTTTTACTCCATCAGTCTGTTGCCTGAGTTCTGGCAGAACGTGTCGTTGCTGAACCCGATTCTGTACATGGTCAACACCTTCCGCTTTGGGGTGTTGGGGGTGTCTGACATTCATATTGGGTTTGCCTTTGGCATGTTGGTGTTTTTCATTTTGGTTCTTGGTGGCTATAGCATTCTGTTGTTGCGCCGTGGCACTGGCATGCGCCAGTAACTCCATCCATTTTTAGTAAGAGTGTTGTTATGAGTTCTGTGCACAGTGAGCACAATCCGCTTGGGCAAATTTCTGAGTACCCGGACACCTACGATGCTGGGTTGCTGTTTCCCATTGATCGTGACGAGAGCTGGCGTGCCAGTGGCCAGAGCCGGGCGGACATCCCGTTTTTTGGCGTTGATATCTGGAATGCGTATGAAGTGTCGTGGCTGAATACACGCGGTAAGCCTGTGGTGTGTATTGGCGAGTTTCGTGTGCCTGCGACTTCCGCCAATCTGGTGGAGTCTAAGTCGTTTAAGCTCTACCTGAACTCCTACAATCAGACGCGCTTTGCGTCACTCGAGCAAGCGCGAGCTCAGATGCAGCAGGATCTTTCTGCGGCGGCAGGTGCGCCGGTGGAAGTGATTCTGCATTCGGCTGATCATGAGTTTGCAAAGCCGCCTGCAGCCACCTGTATCGATGATCTCGATGTGGATATTGAGGTCTATCAGCCCGATGCCACCTTGCTTAAGGTGAACGAGGGTAAGCGTTTTGATGGATGGCTGTGCAGCCACCTGTTGAAGTCAAACTGTCCGGTGACGGGGCAGCCAGACTGGGGCACGCTCTACATTCACTATCGTGGGACGGAAATTGCGCCAGAAAGTCTGTTGGCGTACGTGGTGTCACTACGGCAGCATCAGGATTTTCATGAGCAGTGCGTTGAGCGCACCTATCGGGATTTGCTCGAGCAGTGCCGGCCAGAATCTCTGACCGTGTATGCTCGTTATGTGCGCCGCGGCGGGTTGGACATCAATCCATGCCGGACGTCAGAGGAAGGGTTCGTACCTTCGAATTTTCGCTCGGCTCGACAGTAGTCGTCGTGCTGGATTCTGTGTGGCGCAGTGTGCGCGCCGCACGTTCTAAAGTGTCGGCAATTTCTGCTCGCTCTTCGTCGGTCATCTGTTCCTGGTCGACTCTCAGCATAAAGCCATCGGACTCCCGCAGGATGCGCTTCTGGGCAGCGTTGTGCTGATCCAGATAATCCATCACCTGAAAGGTGGGGATGGCATCACGGAAGCCTTTCACCACGGCCTTGCCACGGCTGCTGCACTCGATACGATCTTTGACCAGGGTATAAGTATCCTGCGAAATCAGAATCTCACCCGGTGAGGCTTCGGTCTCGAGGCGAGACGCCAGGTTCACTTCTTTACCGATGATGGTGTAATCCATGCGGCTTTCGGTACCAAAGTTACCCACGGTGCAGTAACCGGTACTGATGCCCATGCGAATCTGGAGTGGGGCGGAGATGCCCTGATCGGCCCAGCGTTGACGCAATACCTGCATGTGGTTGCGCATTTCGATGGCCATTGAAACACAGGCCAGCGCGTCGCGTTTGGTGCCCTTTGTTTTCGGATCACCGAAGAAAATCATGATGCCATCACCGATGAATTTATCGATGGTGCCGCCGTACTTGAGCGCGATGTGCGACATGTCGGTGAGGTAAGTGTTCAGCAAGTCCGTGAATGACTCGGCTTCCATCTGCTCTGACAGGGCTGAGAATCCAACGATGTCTGAGAAAAATACCACCAGTTTTTTACGTTGAGTCTCAAGGCGAACCTGACGGCGACCGGAGAAAATCGACTCCCAAATTTGTGGGGCCACGTACTTAGACACCTGATGAGACAGGGCCTGGAAGCGCTCAACCTGGCCCTGAAACTTCATCTTCAGGCGCATCAGATCGCGTGCCTGGCGATAACTGTTGTGTGCTGTCAACGCCAAGTGGAAACCAACGCCGCCGGCGGTGGCAAGAAATACTTCGTAGGGCACGGGGGCGGGCTGGGTGTAGCCCATCAGCAAATACGCGGCGCCAGCGCCAGAGATCAGCGAAATAATACAGAATGCCCAGGCCGTCAGGCTGCCCACGACAATGAAGCTGGTGTTAATCATGACTACGAATAACACCACAATCTCGATTGGAAAGTGGATGAGCCCAAGGAATATCCCGCAGAGAAGCGCGTCGCCATGAATCAGAAACTGACGGGTGGCGTAGGCTTTGCGTCGACGGAATGGCCCGCTGACAACGTATACCAGATGTGGCCACAGCAGTGCGAAGTAGGCAATATTCTCGCTGGATTCTGGGAAGTAGCCGTAAAAAATGCCCGTAAAGACGCTTAATGCCGCCACGGCATAGCCGAAGATACGTGCCACGTAGTCTTGTTTCGGCAGTGTGGTCTCATGAAACTGAGATTGAGCCTGCGCATTCGACATGTATGATCACCGTTTGTTTATTATTATGTGGCGAGCGGTCAGTGGAACTATTGTTTGTTCCTTTGTCTTTCTTATATACCGAGTT
Source organism: Pseudomonadota bacterium (assembly GCA_036148335.1). Lineage (GTDB taxonomy): Bacteria > Pseudomonadota > Gammaproteobacteria > Pseudomonadales > Oceanobacteraceae > Thalassolituus. Next base: position 767 of record JAYYHP010000005.1, on the reverse strand, counting down.
TCAGACACTACAGCAAGACCCTGTCCCGTTTGTCATAAGGCCAGTAAACTGAGCCCCACTTGGCGCATAATGTTACATAGGAAGCGAAATGGACGCAATTGAAGCGATTACGCGACGGGTTTCTGTCGCTCAACTCACCGATCCGGCCCCAAGCCAAGAACAGATAGATGTACTGTTTCAAGCGGCGTTTCGCGCCCCGGATCATGCCTGGATGCGTCCAAGCCGGTATCTGACCATTGAGGGGGACGCGCGCCAGCGACTGGGCGAAGTCTTCTATCAAGAGCAATCGGCACTGGAAACGCTCAGTGCAGAGAAGCAGCAAAAGTTGCGCAATATGCTGAATCGGGCTCCGCTGGTGATTGTCGCCATCACAAAGATTCAGGATCACCCGAAAGTCCCACGGGACGAACAGATCCTCTCGACGGGGGCGGGTGTGCAAAACATGCTGATTGCTGCTCATGCGATGGGCTTGGGTGCGATCTGGCGAACGGGCGCGATGGCAGAGTCTCAAGCGGTACGTGACGCATTGGGCGTTGCCAGTGATGAACTGATCACCGCCTTTTTGTACATCGGCCAGATCAACACGAAGCCGAAACCAGTCCCAGTGGTGGCCACTTCAGACTACGTACAGGCCTGGACTGGCGAGTAGTCGAGTACGCTATTCGTACTAAAAGCAGTTTAAAAACAACTTGTTAGCCGGATCGACTTGCGATCACGGCTTGACCCTCACCCATTGTGTGCGTATAGTGCGCGGCGCTGGTGAGGTG
>JAYYHP010000004.1:0-6003 GCA_036148335.1 Pseudomonadota bacterium | reverse complement strand
ATTACCATGGAATTTGAGGGGCAACTCGACATCGGTGAGATTGAATACACCGACGAAGGCTCGCTGGCGATTCAGACCATCTCGATCGGTGGCGCGGGTCGCGATGATCTGTTTGAAGAGGGCTATCAGGCAGCCAATGGCGGCACGCCTTTTATTCTCAACGTCACGGATAAGTTTGATGACGTAAAACTCGACATCGACATTGATGCCGACGGCGAGCTGAATCTTAAGTTCTTCCCAACCAGTTTTGCCGCGCCAGTGGATTTCCGTATTACTACCGAGGCCTGGCAGCTGCGCGATGCCGACGGCAATCCGGGGGCGGTACTGGTCGATAACTTCTCCATGGACGCCATCTTCACACAGGTCTGGGCCAGCATTGGCCATGACGATACGTTAGGGGCGGATCGCCTCAACCTGAAAATGAAAATCGGGATCGATGATCTGGACATGGATCTGCCATTTCTGGGGTTGGGCATTCGCGACTTTCGCATGACCGGGGCGGATTACGATACCAATCCCAATCTCTTGAGTGCTAACGCCGATATCGAAGCCAATATCTATAACGGTTTCCGTGCGGATGGCGGGTCGGCACTGGCGGTGGATCTGGTCAGTATGGATGCCGACATTCGCGTGGGGGCGATTGAGTTGGGTGGAAATTCCATTGGTTCGGTCACTTTGGATGACTTATCGGTACGCGGGGGAAGTCTGCGGATCTACGGTCACTGATTGAAGGTGACGCGAAAGGGGGAGCAGGACAGGATACAGAAGAGCGGGACAGAAGAGCGGGACAGGATCGGGAGGTGAGGTGAGAGGGAGGTGAGCAGCAACGCCTTCCGGCTGTTCGTATGAAACGAGGTTTTTTTGTAGGGTTTACCCTTGGGTAACGCAACGGTTGCCAGCGAGGTCGCCGATACCAGCCATCGATCCTCAGGTGGCTGGTGAGCGAGCGTGGTGATTCGCTCACGGTGCACTCGGCGTTTGTGTTAGTCACCCCAAGGGCTTTTTTCTTGACGTACTGTTTTCTGCTGCCTTGCCCCGCTGGTTAAGCACTGTACAATGCCGCCCTTTCCTTCCGGGCAACCCGGAGGTGTCGACATGACAACTGAGCGGTTTTAATTATGCTGAATACCCTGAAGCGCGAATGGTTTTCTAACATTCGTGGCGACCTGCTAGCGGGCACAGTCGTTGCCCTGGCGTTGATTCCTGAGGCCATTGCCTTCTCTATTATCGCGGGCGTTGATCCAAAAGTTGGACTCTATGCCTCGTTCTGTATTGCCGTGATCATCGCCTTTGTGGGTGGTCGTCCGGGCATGATTTCGGCGGCGACCGGCGCTATGTCGTTGCTGATGGTGACACTGGTGAAAGAGCATGGTCTTGAGTACCTGCTGGCGGCGTCGCTCTTGTGTGGTGTGATTCAGATCGGCGCTGGCTTCCTGAAGCTGGGCGATCTGATGCGGTTTGTGTCGAGGTCGGTGGTCACCGGCTTTGTGAATGCGCTGGCGATTCTTATTTTTATGGCGCAGTTGCCTGAGCTCACCAATGTGACCTGGCACGTCTACGCTATGACGGCCGCCGGTCTGGGCATTATTTACCTGTTCCCGTACGTACCGAAAGTCGGTAGCTGGTTGCCGTCGCCTTTGGTGTGCATCCTCACCATTACGGCCGTTGCTATGATCTGGGGCATCGATGTGCGCACGGTGTCGGACATGGGCGAGCTGCCGGATACCTTGCCAATTTTCCTCTGGCCGGACGTGCCTCTGACGCTGGAAACCCTGTGGATCATCCTGCCGTACTCTCTGGCGCTGGCGGCCGTGGGCCTGCTGGAATCTATGATGACCTCCACCATTGTGGATGAGCTGACGGACACCGACAGTGACAAAAACCGCGAATGTAAGGGACAAGGCGTTGCCAATATTGGCTCGTCCTTGCTGGGCGGTATGGCCGGCTGTGCCATGATCGGTCAGTCGATCATCAACGTGAAATCCGGTGGCCGTGGTCGTTTATCGACTTTTGTTGCCGGCTTCTTCCTGTTGATTATGGTGGTCTTTCTGGATGAATGGATCGGCCAGATTCCGATGGCGGCTCTGGTCGCGGTCATGATTATGGTGTCGATTGGTACCTTCTCGTGGGAGTCGATCACCAACCTTAAGAAGCATCCGCTGTCGACCAACATTGTTATGCTGGCGACCGTGTCTGTGGTGGTTGCCACGCACAATCTGGCATTAGGTGTTCTGGTGGGCGTGCTGCTGGCGTCGCTCTTCTTTGCCAATAAGATTGGCCGCTTTATGGTGGTTAAAAGTAAAGAGACTGTGCCCGGCGAGCGCACTTACAAAGTGATTGGCCAGGTGTTTTTTGCGTCCTCGGATGCCTTTAGTCAGTCTTTTGACTTCCGTGAAGCGGCAAACAAGGTCACTATTGATCTGACACAAGCGCACTTCTGGGACATTACGTCGGTATCGGCCCTCGATAAAGTCGTGATTAAGTTCCGCCGCGAAGGGGCGCAGGTCGAACTTCTGGGCCTGAACGAAGCCAGCGCGACCATCGTCGATCGCTTTGGCGTGCACGATAAGCCCGAGGAAGTCGAGAAACTCATGGGTGGTCACTGACCATAAGGATGCTCCAATGATACAGATTACTGCTTGTATTGATGCCTCACCGGCGGCCAGCGCGGTTTGCGATGCTGCCATCTGGGTCAGCCAACGATTGTCGGCGCCAATGAGGTTGTTGCATGTATTGGAGCGTCCACCGCAAAGCCAAACGGATTTGAGCGGTAGCATTGGCTTGGGCAGTCGTGAGCATTTGCTTAAACAACTCACCGAGCTTGATGCCGAGCGCGGGCGCATTGCGTTGGAGAACGGCCGCTTAATGTTGGAGGCGGCACAGACCCGTGCTCAGGAAGCGGGCCTGCATGATGTTGTGACTTTGCAACGTCATGGTCGTCTGTCGGATGAGGTCCTGCCGCTGTGTGACGATACCCGGGTGTTGGTCATGGGCCGTTTAGGTGAAGATCATGCCGCACCGGAGGCTAACGCTACCTTGGGCAGCCAGTTGGAAACGGTATTGCGCTCAGTGAGCTGCCCGGTATTGGTCACGACCTCATTAACCTTCCGAACGCCCGAACGTTTTATGGTGGCTTACGACGCCAGTGATGCGGCGGAGCGGGCACTTGCGGCCTATGCCGATAGTCCACTGCTGCAAGGGACGCAATGCCATCTGGTGATGGTAAAGCACAACGATGCGGAACATCTGGCGAAATTCACGGCGGCCAGGGCGCGTTTGGAGCAGGCCGGATTTGAGGTGGTTAGTGCCCAATTGGATGGCGAAGTACTGCCAGCGCTGATGGACTATCAGGCCGCTCACCAGATTGAATTGATGGTAATGGGGGCCTATGGTCACTCACGCATTCGTCAGTTCTTTGTGGGCTCTCATACCCGCAACATGCTCAGTCAGAGTAAGGTGCCGCTCCTGCTGTTACGTTAATGGCACGCTAATGGCGGTTACTGTTAGGCTTAACCGATCACTCTGACACAGGACGCGCGCATGTCTGATGTATCAAGCACGGGGGCCTTGCCGGAAATGCCGGATTCCCACGAGGACGAACTCATTGCCTTGCGGGATGACATGCTGCGTTTTGCCCGCTTGCAGCTCAGCGATGAGCATCTTGCCGAAGACGCCGTTCAGGAAGCCATGGCCGGTGCCCTGCGCAATGCGGATTCTTTTACTCGTCAGGCCAGTCTGAAAAGCTGGGTCTTCTCTATTCTCCGACACAAAATCGCCGACCTGTTGCGCAGCCGTTATCGTGAGCCTGTGGCGGAGTGTAAGGAATGCGAACACGACAGCGACTCTTCCTTTGACGACCGTGGCCACTGGCAGGCGGGCGTGACTCCCCGAGCCTGGGGGAAGACCGATGCGCTGGCGCACAACGATGCCTTCTGGAAGGTCTTTGATCTGTGTCTCGATGCCTTACCGGGGGAACAGGCCCGGGTGTTTATGATGCGCGAGCACATCGGGCTGGATAGCCATGAAATCTGCGAAGCGCTCGAACTCAGTGCCAGCAATCTGCACGTCTTGTTGTATCGGGCCCGCTCGAGGCTACGGGCGTGCCTGAGTGAACGTTGGTTTGAATCGGCCTGATAGGAGGCCCTATGCTGAATTGTGAAGAAGCCGCGCGCTTGTTGTCTGAACGTCAGGATCGTGCGCTTTCCATGGCGGAGCGCACGCAACTTACATTGCACACCATGATGTGCAGCGGCTGTCGTGAGTTTGGCCGACAGATGACGACGCTGCGTGATCTGGTGCGTGGTCATGCCCCAGATGCATCCGCTGGGACGCCGGATGATAAAAAATAATTTCCCGGCGGTGTAAGAACCGCGCCTACGTCGACGACTCTGTTATCAGAGGCTCACAACAAGGGTGTTGTGGCTCACTATCAATAACCAGAGAGAGACTTCTGATGAACAAGACCCTGACCACACTATCCGCTGCTATGTTGGTATCTGCTGCTGCGACGGCAACCGCTGGCGACAATCCTTTTGCTTCTCAGGCACTGAATCAAGGCTACCAGCTCGCTGGACACCACATGGAAGGCAAATGTGGTGAAGGCAAATGCGGCGCTAAGTCAGAGACTGAAGGCAAGTGCGGCGAGGGCAAATGTGGCGGCCACTCAGAAGGCAAAGGTAAGTCCGACAGCGAGGGCAAATGCGGCGAAGGTAAATGCGGCGCCCATTCCGAAGGCAAAGGTAAGTCGGACAGCGAAGGCAAATGCGGCGAAGGCAAATGCGGCGGCGCTAAGTAAGGAATCCTGATGCAGACCCTGATCCCCCTATGGCAAGACATCATCCGGCGCTTACAACAGGCCGATGGCATTGCGCCTTTGCTCATCCGCCTGTACCTGGCTCCCATCATGATGCAGGCGGGCTGGACCAAGTTTCAGGCGTTTGACAGTACGGTCGCCTGGTTCGGTAATGCTGAGTGGGGATTAGGGCTGCCTTTTCCCGAAGTGATGGTGGTCCTGGCGGCTGGCACTGAGTTGGTCGGCGGCGCCTTGTTGATCGCCGGTCTGGCTGTGCGTCTGATCAGTATCCCGCTGATGATTACTATGCTGGTGGCGGCGTTTGCCGTGCACTGGGACAACGGCTGGCTGGCCATTGCGGACAGCAGCTCCTGGCTGGCTAACGAGCGCGTGCTGGAATCGGCAGAGCGCCTTGAGCGTGCCAAAGACATTCTGCGTGAGCACGGAAACTATGCCTGGCTCACCGGGCGAGGTTCGCTGGTGGTGCTGAACAATGGCATTGAGTTTGCGGCGACGTATTTCGTCATGCTGTTGGCGTTGTTGTTCACTGGCGGTGGTCGTTACACCAGCCTCGACTACTGGATTGCAGCCCGGCTACAGCGTTGACGAGTTTTGTAAGACCAGAAAGCGCAGAGACCAGAAAACGCAGAGATCAGAAGCAGGCGTCCTACGGGACGCCTGCTTCTTTATATGGGTTCATGCCACCGTCAGGGCGGCGTTTAAAACGCTTATAGGTCCATTGATACTGGGCCGGGCATTGGGCTACGCCGCGAGCAATGGTGGTGTTCATGGCAGTGGCGGCAACGACGGGGTCAGCACTGTACTGGTCCGGTTCGGCATCGAGGAAGTGAATGTCGAAGCCCGCCGCATTCTCCAAACGCTCAGCAAAGGCAAAGACCACCCGGCAGCCACTCTCCTGAATCATCTGATGGGGCAGATTAGGCGTCAGCGTCTCAACGCCCATAAAAGGAGCAAATACCCCGCGTTCTGGCTTTGGCTCCTGATCTGGCAGAAAACCCGCGACACCGCCTTCTCGCAGAATCTGAAACAGCGCTTCGACGCCGCCTTTTGTGGTGGGCACCATGTTGGCGCCGACGGCTTCGCGTCGATCGACCATCCAGTCATTAAAGCTCTTCATTTTCGCCGGGCGATACATGGCCGTCACGCGTGCACGACTGGCGGCATAAGTGCTGATGATTTCCCAGTTACCC
>JAYYHP010000003.1:0-5505 GCA_036148335.1 Pseudomonadota bacterium | reverse complement strand
GGATACCCAGATCCGAACCACAATGTGCTTCAGTCAGACACATGGTACCAGTCCATTCGCCAGAAACCAGCTTGCTCAGGTAGACGTGCTTCTGCTCGTCAGTACCGTGCAGGTCCAGCGTGTTCATGGCACCGTGAGACAGACCTGGGTACATGCCCCAAGACCAGTTCGCGGTACCGACCATCTCAGACATCACCGTGCCCAGAGACTCTGGCAGGCCCTGACCACCGTGGTCTACTTCGTGAGCCAGTGATGGCCATCCGCCTTCTACGTATTTTGCGTAGGCTTCTTTAAAGCCTGTTGGCGTGGTAACCGAACCGTCGTCGTGACGGGTACAACCTTCGATGTCGCCCGTGCGGTTCAGAGGAGCCAGTTCCTGCTCACAGAATTTTGCACCTTCTGTCAGAATGGCGTCGATCATGTCAGGGGTGGCAACGTCTGCGTAGGCAGGAATGTTGGCGTAGTGACCTGGCATATCCAGCAGTTCATTCATTACAAACTGAATATCACGAAGGGGAGCTTTATATTCTGGCATTGGGATGACCTCGTTGCCGTTAACAGTGTTGGCGAAAAAGCGCCTTTTTATTCCGGAGCAGGCTCCGGCGCTCAACGATCTGACTGACTCTCGAATCAGATTCAAACAAGTGTTTGAAACATACGTTCGCACACGCCCATTGTCAAGTCTCAAACGCCCAGTTCATGCGGGCTACAGAAACTTATACACAGGTTGTACAAACACCTTTTCAGTGGGGATTATGATGATGTCATGCAGAAATAACTCAGGCAGTCTCGTCTAGCAGGCGCCCTTGCGGCGCCTGAGGACCTGATATGCGAAGCAGGGTTTCGTTGATCTGACGAAGACGGGCGTTGTACTCAGCATAGCGATCGGCAACAGAAATAAACTCTTCTTTCTCTTCCGAGTCGTCACCGCTGCGCATCTCGTTCTGTCGCTCGCGCGCCTGCTGCAATTCGTCATTGGCTTGAGTACGTTGCTCATTACGGAGATCCGCCTCTGCCTGCATGGCCTCGCGCTGCTCGTTGGCAAGCTCCGCTTGTGCCTCCGTCATTTTCTGTGCCGCCATTGCCGCGACACGCCGGTCCTGCGCAGACGGCTCGGCGGGCGCCAATGCCGCACGACGAACGCGCGCCATCTTGTCGTACGTCGCCCCGGGATCCCCCGGAACTTCAGAGGTATCAATCGAAACCTCTCCCGACGTTGCGTATCGGGCCCCATCTGGACCACGGGTGTAGCTGTAGCTGATCGCACCTGCCAACTCACCGCCGGCCGTAGCATGAGCACGCTCGTGATTGCGCACCTCAAGGTCACGGCTTTGTAATGCCTTGATCAGGTCAAGGTCGTCGTCCGACAGCTCGTAAGGCGATTGCGCAGACGTCGCAGCTTGAGTCTGCTTACCTTGCCCCTCGATACGTGAGCTGCCTTCATTGCGGGAACTGGACGGTGTGGTCTCAGGAACTACCGAAGCCTCACCCGCTGATGTACCAGTCGACGATACACCCTTGGGTAACGCGTTAGACTGCGAGGCATCAGCATCAATAGGTGACGATTCCACCGTTCGTGGGGGAAACACAGACACCGGCATCATCGCCGGAGACGCAATCTGCATTATAAATCAGGCCTGAGTATCGATCAGCGATCCAAGCTGGCGATCGGCGGCTTGCACCACCTTCGCATTGGCATCGACGGCCTGCTGACCTTGCTTCATATCCGTCATGGCCGACGCCAGGTCTTCGGTGCCTTCCACCGGACGAGCTGTGGTCGTTTCGACCACCGTTTGCGCAGCACGCGTCACCTGGTCGTTGGCCTGACTCACACCGTACGTCGCATTGGCCAGTGAAGAACCGGCCGTTGAACCAATATTCATAAGCGCCTCTCAGAGCGGATGGATCTGTTCATAAATTAACCACCCGCAACGAAAAACGCCACCCTGTTTGGGTGGCGTTTTCTAAAACTTTAGCGATTTTACCTGACTATTACGCTTGGGCCTGTGAAGCGTCATAAAACAGATCACTGGACGGCTCTGGCTGCGCCAAAATTTCTTCCAATTCTTGCGGCGCCTTCGTCACACGATGCTCAGAGTTGATGCCCAACTTACGGAACAGGTCCTGATCTTTGTTCGCCGCCGGGTTTGGCGTCGTCAGCAGGCATTCACCGTAAAAAATGGAATTAGCGCCGGCGAAGAAGCACATGGCTTGCATCTCTTCGGACATTTCCTCACGGCCTGCACTCAAGCGTACGTGAGAGGCTGGCATCATGATGCGAGCGGCGGCGATGGTACGAATGAAATCCAACGGATCCAGATCACCCTGGGTTTCCAGCGGCGTACCGGCCACTTTCACCAACTGGTTGATTGGCACAGAATCCGGATGCACTGGCAGGTTGGCTAACTGTGCCAACAGACCCGCGCGGTCTTTGTGCGTTTCCCCCATGCCTAGAATACCGCCGGAGCATACTTTCATCCCAGCATTGCGAACGTTAGAAAGTGTGTTCAGACGATCAGAGTAGGTACGGGTAGTAATAATTTCGCCGTAAAACTCAGGTGAGGTATCCAGGTTGTGGTTGTAGTAGTCGAGGCCAGCTTCTGCCAGTGCGTCGGCTTTCTGCTCGTCCAGCATGCCCAGCGTCATGCAGGTCTCCAGACCCAGCTCTTTCACGCCTTTGACCATGGCCAGCACGTAAGGCATGTCTTTATCGCGCGGTGAACGCCATGCAGCGCCCATGCAGAAACGATCTGAACCCGCTGCTTTTGCCGCTTTCGCCTTCTCGATCACGGCTTCGACTTCCATCAAACGCTCACGTTCAAGGCCAGTGTCGTAACGCGCACTTTGCGGGCAGTAAGCACAGTCTTCCGGACAGGCACCGGTTTTGATCGACAACAGGGTGCTGACCTGCACCGCATTCGGATCATGGTACTGACGGTGAACCGTCTGAGCCCGGAACAACAGATCATTGAATGGCGTATTCAGCAGTGCCTCAACTTCTTCAATGGTCCAATCGTGTCGCACCGGAGCGTTTTGTGCCGCGTTCATTTGCAGTACCCTCAAACTATGTATCTGAACACGGATGATTCCGGATGCGCCCTGACTGGTCAACCATTAGCCGAATTCGAGATAACTTCCGCTCATTTTTTGAACAAAACCTTGAGTGTGAACTGTGTCTGGAGCCCAGCACCAGTACGACAGGGATCTGTCGTGCTTGCACTAACGACTTACCTTTTTCGGGTCTTTGCTGCCCTCAGTGTAGCGAGCCGGTCATCACCGAAGGCCGCTGTGGCAATTGCCAACAACAGCCGCCGACCTATGATTACAGTCATTGCAGCCTGTATTACCAGCCGCCGCTGACTCACTGGATCACACGCTGCAAGGATCACCGGGATGCACGACAGATCAGCCGCCTGATCGACCTGTTTCTCACTTCCCCACCTCTGTTACCCGTCGCACCGGACATCATTGTCAGCATTCCCAGCCACCCGTTACGGCTAGCCCAGCGTGGATTCAATCTTAGTGCGGAACTGGCGCAAGCCGCCGGCCAATATCTCAATTGCGACGTTCACCATCGCGCCCTGATTAAGCACCGTCGTTCAGAGCATCGCGGCCAGAATGCCCAGCAACGCAAAGCGATACACAGTTTGCATGCGAATCTACCTATCCCCGAAGGCTGTCATGCTCTGCTGGTTGATGATGTGATGACAACAGGCAGTACACTTGACGAAGCCGCAGCCATATTGAAATCTCAAGGGGCCGCCATCGTTGGCGCCTGGTGTTTAGCGCGAACGCTGAAAACGTAACGTCATATGCCCCAGGACCATGCCGCCCCAGAGCCAGCATGCTTTGAGAATATGATGGAGTACGAAGCCGACGGGTGAGGCATAATGCAGGATGCGAACTCACCGACCTGACATTAATGCCCATGAATAGCCTGCCTCCAGAATTGCCCGCCACGGATGAGCCATCTGAAACTCATCCCTATGATCGACTGAGCCACGATCGAGTCATGGACGCCATTGATGCTCAGGGCTTCCTCTGCGATGCACGCGTGATGGCACTCAACAGTTATGAAAACCACGTCTTTCAGGTGGGGCTTGAGGATGCGGACCCTGTCATTGCTAAGTTTTACCGCCCCGGTCGCTGGAGCACAGATGCCATTCTGGAAGAACATTCATTTCTCACCGACCTGGCAGCCAGCGATATTCCGGTCATTGCCCCGCTGACTATTAATGGCAGTACGCTTTTCAATGATGACGAGTTTCGGATTGCGTTATTTCCGCGTCGCGGTGGGCACGCCCCAGAGCTGAGTTCCGACGATGACCTCGAGCTCATTGGTCGTTGGCTTGCGCGCTTACACAACTGTGGTGCAGAACATGCGTTTCAACATCGCCCCGTGGTTCGAGGCAGTGCAGACATTCGTGAAGCCGCCGAAACGGTTCGCTCAAGCCCACATTTCCCCAGTGACTATCACGATGCTTACGATGCCCTGATACGTGACATCCTCGCTCATACGGACCAGGTGGATGTACCCAGTAATCTGCGACTGCATGGCGACATGCATACCGGCAACTTATTACTGCGTGACGAGCAGCTGTATCTGGTCGACTTTGATGACTGTGTACAAGGGCCTGCCATGCAGGACCTTTGGATGCTGCTCAGTGGCAGTCGCGAGGAACACCGCCAGCAATTAATGGTCATAGCAGAAGGGTATGGAATGTTCCGCGATTTCCCAGCGCATGAATTGCCATTAATAGAAACGCTGCGAACGCGTCGAATGGTTCGCCATGCGGCGTGGCTATGCCAACGCTGGCGCGACCCGGCCTTCCCGGTGGCGTTCCCTTGGTTTGCCTCCCATCGCTACTGGTCAGAACACCTGTTGGCGCTACGAGAGCAACTGGCGGCGCTGCAGGATGAACCGCTAACACTACCCATGTTTTAAACTTGGCCTGACTCAAGGAACCTCTATGAAAACCACTTTTTCTGCTGTTCGTGGTGCCGTGTCATCCCGACTCAGTGCTGTCTCACTATCTGCCATGATGCTGAGCGTGATCGCTGCACCCATCGCTAACGCCGACTCCAATATCAAAGACCGCCTGTATGTTGGGGCGGCCATTAACCAGAATATTATCGATTCACCGTTTTCCAGTGATGACCTCGATGCGGCAGGCTACTCGGTCTTTGCCGGATTGACCTTTGCAAATTCCGTCGATGGGTTAATGACCGCCGTTGAACTCGGGTACAACGATACTGGAGAGTTTTTCAACGGCCCAGGGGAAAGTGACATCAACGGCATGTGGGTAGCGGGTGTAGCAGAAAAAACCCTACCTGAAATCGACCCTCGTCTGACGGCGCTTGGACGGTTCGGCCTGGACCTTGGCGATGATGACGGTTTATTACTGGGCGCAGGCCTTGGGTTTCACGCCAGCGAGCGCTTAGGACTGCGTGCAGAGTTCATAAATAAAGATGCCAGCGGTGTGTATCAACTTGGCGCATTGATCC
>JAYYHP010000002.1:0-3740 GCA_036148335.1 Pseudomonadota bacterium | reverse complement strand
GGGCGAAGGGACCGTTACCTGCGATCGCAAAACCTACCCGCTGCCCGATCCGTTTTTTGTTATTGCTACTCAAAACCCGGTGGCGTTTAGTGGCACTTTCCCGTTGCCAGAGGCGCAGGCCGACCGTTTTATGATGCGCTTGTCTCTGGGCTACCCCAACGCCGCACAGGAAGTCGCTTTGATGATGGCGCAATTAACCGGACACCCGTTAGATGGGGTGTCACCTGTGCTGTCTGAAGGGCACATTAAGGCCTTACAAAAACAGATAACGTCGGTGACCCTGAGTAAGGGCATGGCGCAATATATTCAGGCCATTGTCGAAGCCACGCGTAACCATCCGAGTATCAAACTGGGTTCCAGCCCACGTGGTTCATTGGCGCTGATGCACACCGCGCGAGCCGCCGCATTCATACAAGCGCAGGATCACGTGACGCCAGACATCGTACGCTCGCTGCTGGAGCCGGTGCTCGCACACCGTATGGTGTTTCGCGACAGTGCCTTAAACGATGAAGAGCAACGCCGATCCTTCTGGAAGGCGCTACTCGAGGGCATTCCTGTGCCGGATCAGGCCGACACGTCACCAACGCCGTATTTCTGAGCCTGCCACGATGAATAGCCGAACCGAGGCTCAGCAGCCGCTGACCGACGTCGCAGAGCGCATTAGCGATTGGTTAGGAAAGCACCTGACTCCGGTACGATTTCTGGTGCTTGCAGCGGTCGTGTCGTTTGCGATCGCCTGGAACCGCGACATCGCTCTGCTCTATGGATTGACCGCATTAATTCTGTCGCTGTTGCTAATCAGCTGGGTTGCGCCCTGGTGGTTAATGCGTCAGGTGAGTCTGGAACGAACACAGCGCGGTATCGCACAAGTGGGGGGCCGCTTAGTGCTGGATTACCGTCTTGCGGCATCGCGTCCGTTGTATTTTCTGACCGTAGTTGAATCTTTACCGGGCAGCCCGGCGCAGCCTCATTTTCTGCCACACGTGATCCCGGACGAACCTGTTCTTCTCAACTATGAGTGTCACCGCCGCGGAGTACATCCATTGCCCACGTGTGGTCTGATGTGCGGCTGGCCGTTTGGATTTATTCAACGTCAATTGCAGGCGCCTGTCGGTGAATCGACCGTCGTCGTCTGGCCACGGGTTCACCGCATTCGCCAGCTGCCACAGTTGCATGCTGCCACCTTAATCGACGATGGTCATGAGTCGCTATTGCATAGCGGTGCACAAGCGGAGTATGCCGGCGTCCGCCCTTATCGACAGGGTGATTCAATGAAGCATGTGCATTGGGGGGCGACCGCGCGATTACAGGCAATGGTCGTACGCGAATACCACAGCTATGAACAATCCAGTTGGCTAATCGTAGTGGATGCCAATGCGGATAATCACGTGGTGGATGGCGATGCCGACAGCTTCGAGATGGCGATTGAAATGGCGGCCTCGACACTGAACTACGGGGTAGAGCAGCAACAGGCCATGACCTTAGTTGTGACGGCCAATACGCCCCTGGTCATTCACCTTGGTACGCAGCAGGGCGGTCCTCTGTCTGCCGATGGATTGAACGACGCGTTGGCGCAGTTGGCGGCGGTTAAAAAGGATGGTCAGCAGGATTGGGCGGCGGCGGTAGAGAATGCGCACTGTCAGGTGGATGATAGCGCCACCGTATTGATGACTATTCGTACCTCGAAGGTAAGCCACGAACCGAGCGGCCCTTGCCTGGATGTTGTTATCAACGCACAAAGTTTTGAGCAACCCATGGGGCGCTATGCAGAGGGGTGGGAGCAATACTCCGATCAGCACCAGCGTCTGAATTTGCATCGGTTGAGTAAATTAGAGCGGGTGCTGACGCTATGAAAATTAATCGTCACGAAATCGTTATCTGGTACTCCCTGCAATTGACCGTTGCGGTAGCAGGGGCCGTGGCTGTGCTGTGGGGCCTTTGGCCGGGTATTGCTCTGGCGCTGATTGGCCTTCCTATGAATTTTATGGCCTTACACAGCGGTTGGTTAGCGCGTGAGGCGCCTGAAAAAAATAAACCGCTGGCCGATGGTATCGCTGTTGCTGGTTTGCTCGGGTTTCTGTTTTTTCTGTTTCAGAGCGGCTTAATAGAAGCGTTATTGGTGTTGCTGTATCTGGCCATGTTAGCGCTGGCGACCCAAACCGATAACCACCGCAAGTTATTTATGGCGCTGGTGGTGAGTTTTGTTTTTGTGGTGGTTGGCGCCACCGAAGCCACCCATGGTGCTTACTTGATCGTGATGGCCGCCTATTGTGTGTTATCGGCTTTTACCCTGACGGAAGTCTGGCTCGATCGAGGTCAACGCACAGAAAACGATCGCCAGAGTGATGTGGTCGTTCAAGGGCCGCCACTGATGCAGCGAGCAACGGTGGCGGGCATCATGATGGGACTGGCGGTACTGATTTATCTGCTGATGCCCAGACTCGATGCGCTTAATTTAGGGGCGCAAGTGTCGTCATCGCCGGATTATTATCACTCCGACGAATGGAGCGATAACGCTGAGCCGCCCAGCGAAGATGCGCCGGAGTCATTGCCGGAGCTGGATAAGCAGAACGAGGAATATCAGGACCTCAAACAAATCACAGAATTATCGGAGTTTGATAACCAGACCCGGGATGAATTTCGTTACCGTGGTTTCAATGAGCGCTTTGATATTGATCAGATGGGACAGCATGGGAGCTTACCGCCGGATGCCATCGTCCTACGCATGAAAGCGCCCCACGGCGGGTATCTCAGAGTGCGCAGTTTTGATCACTTTGATGGCACCACCTGGTCATCGTCGGTTGAAGATATTTCCCGTAAGCAACAAACCGGCGCTCAAGGGTACGTGCGTCTAGGGGATGACATCCAGACAGCGAACTTTCAGCACACAATTACTCAGGAAACCTCGATTCCTGCCTGGTTGCCGCTGGCCGGCGAGCCGGTTGAATTATGGGTGCCGTCGACCGTTATCGCGCTGGATCAGTTTGATCACCCGCTGTTGCCCGGTGTGCTGCAGCAAGGGGTGAGTTACACCGTACAGTCACAGTTAACCTTGCTGGATGAGCGCCCATCACACGAAGGGCCTGCCCCTCGTGCCCCTGATCTACAGATCCCCGCTAATTTTGACCCGCGCATAAAGCAGTTAGCACAGCGCGTGACCGCCAATACCAGTTCGAATTACGAGCTGGCGAAAGCGTTGGAGCTGCATTTACGCAGTGAATATGACTACAGCCTTGCCTCAGTCACAGCGTCGCAGAACTACACGCCGCTGCCGGAGTTTCTGTTCGAGCATCGCCAAGGGCACTGTGAGTACTTCGCCAGTGCCATGACCATGATGTTGCGATCGTTGGGCGTGCCCGCCCGGTTAGCGACGGGTTTCAGTGTGACCACACGTAACCCTTTGACAGGCTACTTTGAAGCGCGGGTAATGGACGGCCATGCCTGGACCGAAGCCTGGATCGATGGACGTTGGGTGACCTTTGAGCCCACCGCTTATTTCAACTTCCCGTCGCCCGATTCCTCGGCCATCACCGCGCAGCAGATCACCGACTACGCACAGGATATGTTGACTCGTGAGCGTCTTAC
The DNA here is from genome assembly GCA_036148335.1 of Pseudomonadota bacterium. Taxonomy (GTDB): domain Bacteria; phylum Pseudomonadota; class Gammaproteobacteria; order Pseudomonadales; family Oceanobacteraceae; genus Thalassolituus. Next base: position 155 of record JAYYHP010000002.1, on the reverse strand, counting down.
TCAAGACGCTGGCAGTGACAGTCGTGGTTTCTCATTGGCCGCGTTATTCAGTCAGCTCTGGGTATGGCTGTATGCCGCCATGGTCTGGGTGCTGTCATGGATCAAATTATTGATTGTTGGGCTATGGCCTCTGTGGCTGGGGCTCACCGTGCTTG
>JAYYHP010000001.1:0-32186 GCA_036148335.1 Pseudomonadota bacterium | reverse complement strand
ACCGAAATGTCGCAGCCCTCTGTAGAGCCGCTGACCAAAAAGGTATCGCCACGGAAGAAGCAGGTACCGGAAAAGGATTCAGGCGCAGTAACGGGGAAGCGCGCACGGTGTTCGCTGAGCCACTCATCTAACCAGGGCGCAGGACGCTCGCGGTTACCCAGCTCCAGCAGGCGACTTTCTTCACGCTCGTCGGCTTCGTCACGCAGGGCCTGTTCCAGCATCAGAAGCGACAGTGTGGTCGACTCGTGCAGGCCCGGTGAGCCCGCGATGACCAGCTCTTTACCCAGCCATTTCACCAGGTTGTCGCGCCACTCGCTGGCTGAGGCCCAGTCGCCGGCGGCGTCTGGATCTGCGGAAAACTCTGCAAACGTAACATCGCCTATCGGTGGCAGGTAGGTCATGGACGTACGCAGAGATGACACGGACTCACCACGCAGGAAGACGCCGGAAGCTGCGGGGGCACGGAATTCTGGAATCTGAGTACCTCCCATAACGAAAGCAACCGTGTCTGCAATCAGCTCTGGTTCGACATCGCTGATGCTCAGGCCGGCATTAGTCAGCTCTTCGGTGCTGATGAGATCGCTAACATTCCAGATTGGGTCGCCGCTGAAGGTGGTTGCCTGCAGGTCCAGTAACAGAGCCGGAACATCGGCTTGTTGAATAAAATACTCGCGCTCATACAGGCGACGCGCTGCCGGGTACTGTCGATAGCGCTGTTGTTCCTGATAATACGCGGGTGAACCTACTGCGCCGTAGGCTGAAGACAACGCAGCCTCCGGGTCATCAATGCGGGTGCCGCGCAGCTCTTCGTCGAAATTGCTCCAGCCATCTTTGTCGTCGTCGTTTAAGGCCGTACAGCGATCTGCTTCGGGCTGGGCGTCAATCTCTGCCTGCGATACAACACCGCAGCGGATATACGTATCGATGTCGCTCCAGCCGTCACCATCGCGGTCAACATCGGCATCTTCACTCAGCGCGTTCAGGCCCAGCTCGGCCTCGACGATATCCGGAATGCCATCGTTGTCGCTATCGCGCCGTTTGCCCAATGGATGATCACTGGCGACGGTGTAGAGCATTTGTGCGCTGCTGAGCAGCGTCCCGCCCTGAAGAAGCTCAACATTGAGGGTATAGGCGCCATTTTCGATAAAGGTAGCCGTTGCGCTGCGGTTTTCTGTGTCGATATCTACCGATTGCCAGGCGCCTCCGTTCACGCGCCACTGGAGTTGATCGGCGCTACTGGTGCTGCCGGCTTCCATCACCACCCGGACGGTCTGGTCGTAAGAGCCGCTGGTCGGTGAGATATTTAACTCAGCGGTGCTGCTATCGACATTAACTTCCTGCAAGCCGATGACCGAAATCAGTGGTTGAGGACTGGCCAGCGGGGCGGACATGGGTGTTGAACTGGCGGCAAGCGAGTTAACTAACACCTGTTCGTTCGCAGCCGGTACATACAGCGCGTTGCGATAGCGCTCTTCCCAGTTACCAGAGCTGTAGCCAGTAATCTCGCCCGTATCTTCGTTAATTACCCAGTAGCTGTTATAGGCATCATCAAACAGTGATGCCGCGACGGGCAGGCTGGTACCAGTAAGTATTGCGGTGGCAATAACTGAAATGGGTAAACGCTTCATTCGGCACCTCCTGTGCTGGCGCTGTAGGCGGTCCAGTCAGACATGCGCCACTCACGCAGCGCATGACGATCATCAAACCAGACGATCTGATAGCGGTACTCCATCCCGTCAATCAGGCCCGCACGGTCGACAAATGCAACGGTTGTGCGGATTTCGCCATTAACGACCTTGTCAAGATCCGCTCTCAACCAGATATACGGGTCATTCAGCCATACTTTGCCTGTGCTATCGGTTTTGTATGGCAGCTCTGGGTTCCAGAACGCCAGCTGCAACAACGGCGATACCTGAATCAGCTCTGATGTCTGGCCAGCAGTATTACGAGCCTGGCGGAATACCATCATGTTCAGTGCACTATTGATATCTGCCTTATGCGGTGCTGCCGAGGACGTCGGGCATTCAAGGTGGAGCCAGGTATCACCATCGACCTGATCATAGTTCTGTGCGTATCCGCTTCTGCTCAGCGAACGTTCACATTTACCACTTGCAGGCAGGAATATATCCGTCAGTGGAATATGCAGGCCGTTGCTTAACGGACTGCGTATTGGGCTGGCTGCGATCTGATTGTTTTGTGGATACAGGTCGTCGCCCTGGGGGATTTCTTCCGCGACTGGCCAGGGAAGCCAGGCGGGACGCACAGAGGTAGAGCGGGTTACACACACAGGTGCACTCCAGTCCGACATGCTTGGCTTGCTGATATCGGTGGATAGGCCATACGAGCGCACGCGGGCACACCATTCCTCGGTGCTCGAAGCTTGTGGGGGCAGAGTGAATATTGCCTGCAAATCGCCACCATTCTGAGCGCCGACAGAAGTGCGCATCGGAGCCAGACCGGCCGGTGCGGTGCGTTCCAGCTCTACTTCATTGACTGTTTGTGGCTGATTGGGTGAGTACCAGTGCAGGGTTGCTTCGCTGCTGCCCAGTAATAGATCGGTCAGTCGCGGCGTGACTGGGGCGGGCGCCATATCATCGGCAATGACCAGACACGGGATCGTGGTGACTGGCGAGATATTGTTGTTGCCGTCCTGAGCGACGGCATAGCCACAGAACTCGCCCTGATCGTGTGTGTATTCCAGTACCGGATCAGTTTCGCTACAGCTTGTGCCTACTCGTGTCGAGAGTCCGCCAATGCGTTGATACAGAGTGGCGCAGCTGCCAGCAGGTGGTTGGATTGCAATCGTCACCGGGGTGCGACTGATGCCGCCGTTGAATGGAACGGGCTCATCGCAGTACACAGGCTCAATGCTCATGGTGCCGGAATAGCAGAAGTTATTACCACCGGTTGGGGTCACTTCACATTGACGCTGGCCACTGCCGGTATTCAACGTAAAGGTTGGGAAGCTGTCGTTGCAGGCGTAGTTGTAAATGGCACAGGCATCGCCGCTGTCCGTTGGGCTGAGTATCTGCTTCTCTGTTAAGCCCAGATCAACGCCCTGACAACTGGCGCGGATGCTCGATGAATCGAGTGCTGACGAGACCGACATCTGCCATGGCGTGTCTGTACCACTGTAACTGATCGCACAGTCACAGATCTGACGTTCAGGTCGGGTCATACCCACTTCCGGCGCGGCCGGTAAATCGCGGTCTGGGAAGTTTATCCGCACAGGTTCCGTCAGCAGGCTGTAGTTGCCACCTTTGCTTTTGGCTGCGATGCGATACCAGTAAATATCGCCTTTGTTGTCGGCGGGTTCGGCGTCGGTAATGCGGACGCGGCCGAGTTCATCAGCTTCAGGAGCAATGCGCGCGGCCAAAAACGGACCGTCGCTGGTGGCTGGAGAGCACTGAGTGCCAGACAGGCGCTCGGTCATATCCGGGTAGCCATCGCCGTCGCTGTCTTTGAACTTGCTGGCGGCATCGAAGCTTTCAAAGCGATACAGCAGGTATTCGTCAATCTCGGTATGGACGCGCGTCGTCGGGAAGGTTGTGCAGTTCTCACCTTCTGGTACAAACTCGATCACACCGTCGTCAACGGCATCGGTCAGACAGATCTCACGGCTGTCGCTCGCGCGTTCAAGGTATGAAGTGACGTTGATCGCCGGAAAGCTGAGTTCGGCTTCCTGCGTGGCTTCATCCAGATACGTGCGGATATCCCATGGCGCAGGTGGCCGTGCCATATCGGGCACCGTCACTATGGTCGCCATGGTCGGGCCTAACTGACCACTGAAGTCACGCGCTACAAGATAGTAGGCACGTTTGTCACCGGGTTGCAGCCCCGCTTTGAGCAGGTCTTCACGGGTTTCAAGCCACTCGGCGGTGTCGGTATTGTCTGGCTGAGACAGCACCAGCACGTCGTTGACGCGCTCAAGGCCAGCAAACTGAGCATTGCCCTGAGAGTCTGCGCTGGCGGCAGCCGCTTCATTCGCAAGATTGCGAACAGGTGCTGAAGTCACTGAAACATCAAGGTTGCTACTACTGCGGTACAGGTCGTAACCCGCAACGAAAAGGCGGTGTGCCAGCTCGTCCGCCTGACTGCCGGTCTGAGGGCCATCCCAGTTCAGTGCAACCGTGTAGTGATCACGGAAGTCGGGTTCATCACAGGCACTCTGCATAACTTGGGCAAAGCCCTGATTTTCGAGCACAGTGGCGGGTTGCGAGGTGTCGACTTCGGCGTAACCGACGCGGCGCTCTGTCCCCGTGGTACTGACGGCTTTCAGTTCATAAGCAAAAGTGCCAGTGCCCGGATAATCGTAAGTCGCTCGGTAGCGTGCGGCGGCGACGTTGAAGTCCTGAGTCGCAGTGAAGGAGGTCCAGAAGGTGTCACTGTCTGAGTTCAGGCGATCATAAATTCGGCCGGCAAACTGGCTGACCGGGAAATCGCTGACATCGTCATCGCGCGCAGCTTCTTCCTTAAGTGCCGCGACGCGTTCCAACAGACGGCGCTGTTGATGTGGCCCTTGATAAAGTTGGGTAATTTCAGCTTCTGTCATGGTGCCAGATACCGGGAACTCACCGATCTCAGCACCATCGCGGTAGAGACGGAACAGGCTGATATCCGCTGGTAATTCGCCCTCGACCAGATCCCAGCGCAGATACACGGTCTGCGGCGAGCGGGTGGTCCCCGTGATGGAAGCAACCGGCCCCGGTTTTGCCAGCAGGTAGAATTGAGCTTCAGCCATGACGGCCGGGCTGGTGAAGATCGTCAGCGCGGTAATAGTGAGCGCGCTGCATGCTTTCCGAAGCTTGAGCATATTAATGTATCGCACTGACCTTCATCTCCATAATTGACCAGCCATTCATGTAACCCGCACGCAGGATGGCGTCCCCGGTGCCACACAGTTTGTCTTTGCGCGAGCGCTCGACGGACGTCCAGGTCGCCGGCTCACATAGCCCGAGCCCGGCGACGCCGAACCCTTCACCCACAAAGACCATATCGCCGTCGGTGTTTACCTGGCCCAGGGCACGTATCTGGCCTCGCAGAGCCCCGACACAACCGACCTTACCGTAGGCACCACCGCCAACGAGGCCGCCTAAGGTGACAGGCGGGCCAGCGAGTACCCAGGCTCCGATGTCGGCCGCAGCACCAATCGTCAGCGGGCAGCCATTGGAATAAATCGGAATAGATGCGGCACCGCGTACATAGGCACCGGTAAAGCCGGTGTCTGGCAGCGGAATAAACTGCGCGACCTTAGGGTCGAGATCCATCAGGATCTCCTGACTACAGGTTTTACCCGCGAGGAAGGCGACTTCCGCCTGAATGGCACTGAAGACTGCACCTGCGGCAGCACCCAGGTAGATCTCGTGTTTCCCAAGCCCTGCTGCAAAGGCCGGATCATAGATCTGGAACTCGGTAAATTTGATTTCACCTTCGGCTCGCAGGCCGCCGGCAACCCCAATCGGAGATGGTCCATCAAGCGTGAAGCCGAGATAAACTTTGGCGAGATTGAGTTCTGATTCGCCAATGTTTGCCGGAACGTTAAGAACCGAAATCGTCACATCAAGATTGCTGTCGTTGTCGCCGCCACCACAACTGGCGGATTTGTTGTTTGCGGCCCAGCTAACGACATCCAGTGCGGCCCCGAACGTGTTACCGGGATCGCCTTCGGTGGACGGCAGCATGGTCCACTCCGCACCGATATGCAGGCGTTCCAGATCATTGCCGGCCACCGTGGCGAAACCATCGAGCGAGGCACTGGTCAGTGGAATGTTTTTCACCGGCGCCAGAGCGGTGTCCAGTGCTTCGTTGGCTTCATTCTCGACTTTTTGCAGAGCTATCTGTACTGCTTCGTTGGCTTTGTCTGTCAGGGTCAGCAGTGCGTTCTGTAACTGGCGCATCACTTCAACCAGTTGCGTGTTGACCGCTTCACGCACATCGCGAACAGGCTGGCTGTTCATGATGTGAGCGACCAGTAAGCCACGCAGTTGGTCTGCGTTGAGATAAGCGACATCGGGCATGTATTGCGCGGCGGCGGTGTCGATTTCGCTGATCGCTGCGTCGCGGAAGGTGTCGATCTCGGCGGTGACTGGTGCGGTGACTTTGACGAATATATCGTCACAACTGAGGTTGTCATCGTGCTGTACGATACAGGTCAACTCACCGTTGGTGGCGTTGTTCATTATGCTGTCCATCAGCGCGACCAGAGCAGCACCATCGGAACCGGAGCTGGCAATACGCAGTTGCTGCTCTGCTTCATCAAGTGTTTGTTTAAACTCTTTCAGTGGTTTCAGCAGAGTGGTTTCCAGAGTATCGACCGCAACTTCAGCCCGGTTCAGGGCGTTTGAGACCTGCGCAATGCTGGCGTTTATCGTGGCGGTTGCCGTGCCGATCTGAGTTAGCACGTTATTCGCCTCGGCCAATAACAGGTTAATGTCACTGCTGCACAGATTGTTGCGCAGGGCTTCTTCGGCGCTGTCTAGGCGGGAGGTGATTTCTTCCGCCGCGCTCTGAATTTTTTGTTGAGCACTGAGCAGGTTTTCGCGTACCTGTGGATCATCGGCGGCGAGGTCCGCCACCACTATAAGAAGGTCGGAGCCCTGCAGCAGGCCGGCCAGCGTGCGCAGATCGCCGACACTGGAGAGGCTGGATTCAAGATAGCCGTTCACCTCGGCACCAAGAGTACCGGTGTTTTCACACTGAGCAGTCACCACGTCGGTGACATCGGTCAGTATCAGAGCAATTTCACTGCGCGCGTTCTCAACTTTGGTAATGATGTCCTGTGCTTCGGTAACCTTGCCGTCGACTTCGGAACGCAGTTGATCGAACTGGGTAAAGGGCTGTTCGATTTTACTGATCGCGGTACCCAGCTGCGCTTGTGCGTTATCCAGTTGGTCATAGACGCTTTGCGGTACCGGATCTGTTGGCGTGAGGTCGTAGATATCTTCAATCGTACTTCGCAGTGGCGCTCTTAACTGAGTTTCAACTTGTTCAACGGCGTCTTTGGCCGGGTCAAACAGACGTTCATCCAGTAGGTTGGTAATTTCACCGGGAACGCTGCGCAGACGGGCAAGCCCTCCGGCTAAGGTATCGAATGGGTCTTCCTGAGTTGGCAGGGCAGCACCCACTGCTGCGCCTGTCTGTTCGAGAGCTTCCAGCAGCGCTTTTTCGAGCAGTTCATCGACGCCGCGGCCGACAAACTGATTTACCCGCTCGACCTGGGTGTTCACTATGCCGAAAGTGGGCTCAATCATTGGCTCGTCGATAATACGTGCAGTGATCAGCAGGTCATCGACTTTGGAGAGTCCCTCACCTTTGCCAAGTTCGATCTGGAAGCGGACTTCACGCAGTTTTTCAAAGTCGGCACTGGCACCGAAGCTCAGACTGGTGCGTACGGGCTCAATAAAGTTAATCCCCGCATTCACGTCCATGACGTAAAGGTCTTTCTCCCAGGTACGGCCTAAAAAGGTCGCCTGCTCTATGTTGTTGGTATCGGCGTAATACACCGGCAGTCCAAAACCGAAGCCGGTGTTGCCCCATTCATAGCGGCCGGTGAAGTCATGGCTGTCTGTCTCGCTCAGGTAGCTGAGCAGGTTGATGTTCAGCGCCTCGGTTTTCGCTACTGGTAGGGTGCTCATAATGCCTTCAGGTACCAACACCGTAGGCTCCGCAGACGGCTGGGCCAGGCTCAGCGTATTCGCTAGTCGCCCTTCTGCTTCCAGTGCATTCCAGAAGGGCAGTGCTACCCGGCCTTTAATACTTACCGTGCCGTAACGCATGGCCTCTGGTTCGGTCAGGTCCATAGGAGCAATCAGGTTGGCTTCGGTGATCTGAACCGGGAAACCTTCAGTTTCATCGCGCTTATCTAGCAGGTATTGGTCCTGTGAGCGCGCTTCAGAGGTGGCCAGAGTGCCGTCAGGATTCCATGCCGTGCTCAGCATCAGTGGGCTATCGAGGGCGAGGAACTGGCTTTCCAACCCTAGCTGAATAAGCTGAGTTTCACTGGCGCAACTGGCCGGTGAGCTGAAGCTCATGTCGATTAAGGTGCTGTCGGCGCGCCAGCTGGCCAGTCGGCAGACATCGCCTCCACATTGTTCCTGCGCCAGAACTGAGCGGCCGAGCTCGCCATTACAGGCAATGATCTGGTTGGTGAAATTGATCTCCCAACCTTCATCTGGTCCATCGCCGCCGGCATCCCCTCTAAGTACCAGACCACCGTCGACCCAGTTGTATTCATCCACTTCGTTCATACGGGTACGGATAGCGAAGCGGTCGAAGGTAAAGTCGTAGCCTTGTAGTGTTGCGTCTACCGGTAAGGTACTCGGTTCGGCGTTATAGACCCCGGTAACGCCATCATTGCGCACCACCCATTTGGTCGCCACGCTGCTGTCGAATGAGACAGTGCCAGAGGCGGTGGTCAGGGTCAGGTCGGTCCCTGCGAGTAGAGCACCGCTGCCTGCGACAGGCTGGCCATCCACCGCGTTGGCGTACTCTTCTGGGCCAAATGTCAGGCCCGGTGGATAGTGGTTACCACGGATAAAATCGTCGCTGCCCGGTGCGGCAATCGTGGTTTCGGTGCGGTGTGCCTGTAAGGCTTCGGCGGCGATATCCATACCCGCTGGCGCGTTACCCGGCAGGTTGAGGGTAACGTTGTAGCCAGAAAGTGTCGCATCCGCAGACGACCAGGCGCTGCCTGCGGAGTTGCCACCCCAGCTCAAGGTTGCATCATTAGTCAGTGTGCCGCCGGTCGCTAGGATGCCCTGAGCAGAAATCGTCGCGCTGGCCGCACTCATGGCGTAGCTGTTGCTGCCATTTGCCGTACAGCTCAGATCTTTGCAGCCTTTGGTCTGACCAGCCAGAGCGTACTCAACGTAGGTATCTGTGGGTGCCAGTTGGCCGTTCGTCACATCGGCGGTAAAACCGCCCCATTCTATTACGCCCAACGGATACGCAGACACAGCACCGCGGGCATTGAAGGTCGTGCTGGTGGTGATGCCATCGACCGTCAGCAGTAATGTGCCTGACTGCCCGTCGATATAGGGACTGAGATTGGAGAAACCGGCGTTGGCTCGTGGATCGTTACTGGCGAAACCGGCCTGTGAACGCAATCGGGTATCACTGTATAGCAGCTCAAGCCCTTGCTCGGTCAGGCGGGCGTCGCTGATCGCATATAGGAAAGGCAGATGCTCAGCACCTAAATAAGTAGTGACTGTTATGCTGGGCTGGAGTGCGTTGAAGTCCCAGATAAAGAGTGGCGAAGCACTACTGGCGAGCTGGTCTCCGGCGGGCGATCCATTAAGAATATCCAGCTGCATAAAATGCCACTCGGGGAGTTCAGAGACCCAGGTGCCTAAATCAATATCCGCGTCGGTGACGATGGCCGATGCGCTTCCCGACAGCGTCGCAATATCGATACAGGCGCTGCCGATGACATCAAGGGTGGCATCCGGCGCCGCGCTGCTGAGGGCGTAGTCGTAGCTGTCGCGGATGGCGATGCTGCCCGCTGGACAGCTCAGTGCAGAATCGGTTTCTGGTGCATCAAAGCTCAAGGTGCGATCGCCAAAATTAACGTCGGCAGGCAAAGGCAGAATTACTGGACTCGCGGCGCTGACTTCAAGCGTAGAGTCGCTGGTCGAAGTGACCTTGATTTCAATCTCCTCGTCATTGGCGGCGGCATTAACGAGTAATTCAATGGCATCGCTGTCGTTCAGGGCAACGACAGGCAGTTCTGCTATTTCGCCGAATGAGGTGATGCTGGTGGCCGGGAATCGGAACTGGCCAAGGCTGACTGATTCAACGCTGCCGTCATCGGCCGTTGCTGTTAGTGCCAGGTTCAGCAACTGGTCGCTGCAGCCAGAGCTGCAGGCGTCTTTCAAACCGACGCCCAAACGCAGCAGGGGTAATTCCTCAGCAAGTAATATCTGTACGTCTGCCGTTGACTGGCAGTGATCCGCCAGAGGCGCTTCGAAGGCACTGTCCGCTGGTAGCTCGTCACCCTGTCCGCTGCCCAGCAGACATAATGAGGTCGGCGCAACTGCGCTGGCTGTAAGAGCAGGTGCGCCGTCTTTAATGGTGATCGTGGCGCTGCTTTGGCCCAGCGTGACGTCATTTCCACTGGCATCGGTCGCTTCTGTAATACTGACCGAGACGGTTTCGTCACCTTCGGCCTGAGTATCAATGATCAGCTCCAGTGGGATCTCAAGCGTACGATCGGCTCCGGCGAACGTCAGAGTCGTGGTTGGTGTAAGGTAATCCTCGCCCGGAAGGGCGTCGCTGGAGCTAATTTCCAGAGTGACGTCGATATCACCCAGATCAGTGCCGGTGCGGCTCAGTTCAAGTGTCGCCGAGCCATCTGATTCATACACTGTGGTGCCACTCAGACTGATGCTGGGCGTTTCAGGGTCAAACCAGTGACACAGCGGATTACACACCAGTACCGGCACTTCGCCTAGTTCCAGCGGAGGCAGATCGCCCAGTACACCGGCAGCGATAATCGCATCGAGTAGCCACTGCGGGTCCATACCACCGAAGAAATCGACAGGCGGCGTACCTTCGGGATTGCTTTTAACAGGGCCAAATGTTTCTTTGAAATTATCAAAAGCCTGACCCAGACCGCCGTTGGGAAACTCGCCCTGTTTTGACAGCACAAAGGCGGAAAACAGCAGCAGTTGAACGGAAGGGTCATTCAACCCAGCGCCTTCTTTGATATTGCCAAAACCCAGCTGACCCGGATCGGTATCCGGTGAAAGGCCAAGCAATCGCATGGTTTCCTGCTCACCTTGTTTGACCATCCCGGCATCCGGGCTCTCCGATTGCCCGAGGCTCCACTGTGCTGCCAGATCGGTAAACAGGTTGATATTCTGGGGTTGGCCATCGGCGGGAGTAATCGCCCGTAATGGCTGGTTGAGTTGCTGTGATTCGCCGTTCAGTTCGTTGGTAAAGCTACCGGCGGCTTCGAGATAAACGATATTGCCTTCAGGGGCAGAGACGCTGTAACCATTGCCGTTGACCTCTGCGGGTAAGGGGGTGCGCTGGCCGCTGCCGTCCATACCCCAGGCGCTCACCTGCATTTGTTGGAAGGGACCTTTTTCTACCACACCGGACACCGTGACCATGGTCGCGCCCGGAGCAGGGTCCGGTGAAACGGGAACGTCCGTGTCATTGTTTTTGCCGCCACCTGAGTCGCAACCGGCCAAGAGCATGGCGCTGGTAAGCATGGCGAGATAGAAATGGGTGGGTGTCCTGTCCATCAGCTGCATCCCTGAAATTTTGGTAAAAACCAGAATGCTGAATTTTCCGCTGAATTTGGGAGAGTTTATAGGGTACATTAGGGCCAACACTTTAGTGTGGGGTGTCGCTAGCTGACAGTCCTGTCAATGCAGGAAAGCACTCCGTAGGATGTCACAGGAGAAAGGATGCACTACTTAATTATCGATGATCATTTACTCTTTGCCGGAGGCTTGGCACGGCTTCTGGAGCAGTCTTTGGCGCCTTGTGAGACGACGGAGGTTCGTACCGCTGAAGAAGCGGAAAAAGTGCTGAGAGCAATGGATGAGCAACCCGATCTGATTTTAATGGACCTCAATCTGCCGGGTATCAGTGGTCTGACATTGATCCGGCGCCTGCAGCAAATGTGCATTTTGTCACCTGTGATGATGATTTCTGCCTCTGACTCATTAGCCGATGCTGGCAAAGCATTGGAACACGGAGCGGTGGGTTATCTGCCCAAGTCCTCACCACCAGAAGTGTTAATTAAAGCAATTCAGGAAGTGCTTGATGGCGGGACGTATTTGCCTGAAGGCTGGCTGGAACTGATCGAGAGTCAGAAACAGGAAATGCCTGAGATACGCCTTACACCGCGTCAGCAGGAAATTCTTCATCTGCTCGCTCAGGGTATGTCGAACAAGGTGATCGCCAGTGAGCTCGATATATCGGAGAACACAATTAAAGGTCATCTGCGTGATGTTTTCCGACTCTTTCGGGTGACGAACCGCACTGCTTGTCTGAATGAAGTCAGACGTCTTGGTCTGTTGGTTGAATAATTGGCAATGACAACGGAAGCCGTTGAAATAGAGCTAAGCGATGAGGACATCGATGCCTTTCGTCGCCGCCGGGCAACGGATGACCTCTATGACCGTATCAGTACCATCGCGTTTGGCACCCTGATTCTTACCACTGTCCTGATTTTTAATCAGAGCCCACCTGCCGGTGAGGTTTATGGTTATATCTGGTACAGCCTCTGTGTCGGCCTTGAGATCTTTGGGCTGGGTTTGCTGTGGGCTTATCGCAACCGCTATGAAAGCCATTCGCTGACATTCTGGCGCGGTATGTATATGTCGGGGGTGACGGTATTGGCAGCCCTCTGGGGGAGCGCTGGCGTGTTGTTTTTTAACGTTGGCGTTATGACAGAGCAGATGCTGCTATTTGTTCTGATCGTTGGGGTGACCGTATCGTCGGTCAGTACTAATTCTGTCTGGCTTTTAAGCCATGCTGTATATCTGGTTGTCAGCACCTTACCGCTTATCATCATGTGCCTGAGTCAGCCTGACCCACAGTATCGCGGTATCGGGTTAGCCTTTCTTGCATATATTGGCGTTGCATTTTCAGTTGCTCGCTCCGGGAGTATTACCTATCGGGATATGATGGCGCTGACTCTGAAGAATATGCGCCTCGCGGAAAGCCTGCGGGAACAGTATGAAATTACCGACGCTGCCAGCCGCGCAAAAACACAGTTTCTGGCTTCTGCCAGTCATGACCTGCGACAGCCGGTTCATTCACTTTCTTTGTTGTCTGAAAGTATGCGCCAGGAAACTGAGACAGAACGTGGTCAGCAGTTAGTCAGTCATATTCGTTCTGCAGTGACCTCAATAGATGATCTGTTAGGAAAGCTACTTGATATTTCTCGTCTTGATGCGGGAGACGTTCACGCCGATATCCGCGACTTCCCACTGGACGCGTTAATTAACAGTCTGGTTATTGAGGCCCGCCCCGTGGCTGAAGAAAAAGGCCTGACACTGGAGACATCGCCGCACAACTGTGCTGTGCGTAGTGATCCTGTTTTATTGGGAAATATTCTGCGGAATCTGATCAGCAATGCGATCAAATATACCGATAACGGTAGGGTAGAAATTAATACGGATATTACCTCTGACGGCACTGGTAACGATACGGTTCATATAAGAATACGAGACACCGGGATGGGAATACCGGCAGATCAGCATGAGAAAGTTTTTCAGGAATTTGTACAGCTGAACAATCCGGAACGTGATCGCCAGAAAGGGCTAGGACTGGGGTTATCTGTGTGCCGACGCCTGACGACGCTGTTGGGGCATGAACTGAGCGTTGAGTCTGCAACTGGGCAAGGATCTGAATTTACCTTGTCTCTGGCGCGGGCAGAATTACAGGAACCAGTCGTTACCGCCATTGAGGGGCAAGCGTCTACCGCTGCGGGAGTATTTGCGGGCATTAACGTCTTGTTGGTTGAAGACGACGCTATGGTCCGCGAGAGTACGGTGCAGTTGCTCGAAGGATGGGGGTGTGACGTCAGAGCGTTTGCTGAGGCCGCCGCAGGCTTTGACTCGGTCGTGTCTGAGCCTGAATGGCCAGATCTTTTGCTTACCGACTATCGCTTGCCTGGTGATATGGATGGGCAGGAATTGAGCGTGCGGGTAAGGGAGGAGGTCAGTGCCGATCTACCGGTACTAATGATTACTGGCGACACTGCCCCTGAGCAGATTAAAGCATTTTCTGAGGGCGGCATTGTGGTACTGCATAAACCGGTTAAGCCCGGATTTCTGCGCAATGCCATGCGTCAGGTGCTGATAGCAGTCTGAGTGGTTATGGTGTGCCTTTAATCGGCTGCTTCTAATTGCTCGGTTAAATCCATCCACTCCATTTCAACATCTTCGAGCTCACTTTTTAACGCGCCCTGTCGTTGAATCAATGTGCTTAATTCGTCTTTTCGGCTGGCATCGTAAAGGTCCGAGTCACCCATCTTATCTTCGATGTCTGCTAATTCAGCCTGAAGCTTTTCCATCTGCTTTTCGGCAGCTTGTTGTTTTTTCCGTATCGGTGCCAATCGTTGGCGGCGCTCTGCTTCGAGTCTTTTTTGTTCTTTACGGTCGATTGAAGGTTTAGCTTCAGGGGTATTAACAGCATTCACATCCTGTGAGGATGTTGGATTGGGTACGTCCGTCCGATGATTCATGTAATCGTGATAATCATCCAGATCACCATCGAAGCTTTGTACTTTGCCGTGATCCACGAGCCAGTATTCATCCACCGTGGATTTCAACAGGTGACGGTCGTGGCTGACGATTAAAATCGCACCTTCAAAATTCTGCAGCGCCAGCGCCAGCGCCTCACGCATTTCAATATCGAGGTGGTTGGTCGGCTCATCGAGAATCAATAAGTTGGGCTTCATCCAGGCAACACAGGCCAGTGCCAGTCGTGCTTTTTCTCCGCCTGAAAACGGCTCAATGACTTCAAGCGCTTTATCACCATGAAAGCCAAATCCGCCCAAAAAGTTTCGAATTTCCTGCTCGCTGGCCTGAGGCTTTAAGCGTTGAAGGATCAGGCTACCAGACGCTTTTACATCAAGAGATTCGAGTTGATGCTGAGCAAAATAACCGATGCGACAATGTTCTCCGCTACTACGCTCTCCACTGATCAGTGGAATATCCTCGCAGAGCGTTTTTAATAACGTTGATTTACCCGCTCCGTTCGGCCCAAGTAGACCAATGCGATGTCCCGGTACGATGGAAATATTCGTACCCGGCAGAATAACTTTGTCGGTGTAGCCGAGATCTGCCCGGTCGATAGCGAGTAAAGGCGACGACATTTTCTCGTAGCAGGGAAACTCGAACCGGAACGGCGAATCCACATGCGCGGGTGCAATCAGTTCCATGCGCTGCAGTTCTTTTAAGCGGCTTTGAGCCTGTTTGGCTTTACTGGCTTTGGCCCGAAAGCGAGCAACGAATTTCTCGATCTCAGCAACGCGCTCCTGTTGTTTCTCATACACAGATTGCTGTTGCGCCAGCTTCTCTGCCCGTATGCGTTCGTAGGCGCTGTAGTTACCCGGATATTGAATTAACTGCTTCTGATGGAGCTGGACAATATGGTCTGCGACAGAATCGATAAAATCGCGGTCATGCGAAATAAACAGCAGCGTTCCCGGATACTTTTTGAGCCAGCCTTCAAGCCACAGGGTCGCTTCGAGATCAAGGTGGTTCGTCGGCTCATCCAGCAGCATCAGATCGGACGGGGTCATCAGAGTCTGTGCCAGATTTAAGCGAATACGCCAACCACCTGAGAAGTCCCTGACTGGCCGCTGCATATCGGCTTGTGAGAATCCCAAGCCTTGCAGTAACTGCTCTGCTTTCACCGGTACCTGATAGCCTTGATGTTCGTCCATTGCGTCCATCCAGCGTGTCAGAACCTGATCGTCGCTGGCAGTAGCGATACCGTGTTCGATTTCTCGGTATTTACGGTCGCCATCAATGGCATAATCGAGCGCTGTGCGTTCGGTGGCACTCACTTCCTGCTGCATGTGCGCGATACGCCATTTCGCGGGAATGCTGAGGTCTCCGGCGTCGACAGTCAGTTCACCGTTCAATAGGGCAAAGAGGCTCGACTTGCCTGCGCCATTGGGGCCGATTAAGGCCAGTTTCTGACCGTCGTGAATACGCAGGCTGGCGTTTTCCAGCAAAAAGTTAGTACCGCGTTGCAGCGCAACCTGAGTAAACTCAATCATAAGACCCATCAAGAAAGGTAAGACTAATGGCGGCGCAGTTTGCCACAGAAGCAGGTGACGAACCAATGAATAACGCGCTCTGGCGGTATGCACTTCAGGTGTATTCCCGGCCGGGTGTCGAGTCGCTTTTACTACGACTGCAGGACGAGTTTGACGCCGATATTCTGCAGATACTGGCTGTTTTATGGGCGAATGAAACCGCGCTAAGAATCTCCGAGGAGGCCCTCAATGCACCGGATTACGTGGCATGGCGGGAATCTATGATTCTGCCTTTACGTGACCGCCGACGTGCTTGTCAGCGTGGTGAGCATGGAGATTTATACGAGTTGCTTAAGAAGGCCGAACTGGAAGCAGAGCGTTACGGTCTGGGGTTATTGTGGACAGTATTGAAGGATAGCCCGGCCGCATCGGAGAACTGTGGTCTACAGGGTCTTATGCTAATCTGTAGTTCGGAAAAGGAATGTCGTGAGTTGCTTCAACTCGCTCAACCGTAACGCTGCAAAGTCGTACGTGCAGGTAATCGAAGTTTCAGGAGGAAACATGTATTCACCCGCATTCCCACATCAGGATATTCAGGAATTATTCCCCGACGTTTTTTGGGTTCACGGCAGTGTTCGTGTTGGCCCCGGCATGCGCCTGAATCGCAATATGTTGATTCTCAGAGAAGGTCGGGAACTCACATTGGTCAACCCGATACGACTGTCTGATGCTGGGCTGGTGGACCTTGATGCACTGTGAGATGTCGCCCGGGTAGTGCGGTTGGGCGATTTCCATGGAGCGGATGATCAGTTTTACGTCGACCGCTACCAGTGCCTTTTCTGGGCGCAGGCTGGCCAGAGTAACTATCCCGAGCCCGGTATCGATGTGCTGGTGGATGAGGCGTCACCCGGCCCGGTAAAACACAGTGAGTTTTTTGTGTTTCACAATGCTCGCTATCCTGAGTCCGCGCTATTGCTCCATCGCAGTCGTTTGCTGATCACGACAGACAGTCTGCAGTACCACAAAGAGTGGACGCATTTTTCTCCGGTATCCAAGTTGGCTTTTCGGTTCTTAGGTTTTCATCGGGGCATGAATATTGGCGCCCCCTGGCTTAAGCGGGTCACACCGAAGGGTGGGTCCATGCAGCATGATTTTGAACGCCTGATTGAACTCGATTTTGATGCCTTAGTCGGTGCGCACGGTCAGGTTCTGCGTATGGGAGCGAAAGCGGCGGTTCGTACCGAAGTCAGGAATTTGTTCGGGCTGGAAGCGGAAATCTGACACCTAGCACCTAGCACTTAAGACTGGGCTTGCCGGATATCGTCAATGGTACAGCCAAGCCAGTGCATGAGCGGCTGCCATTCTTCCTGCTCTTTGGGGTGTTGTCGGTCAAAGTCGACGACACCAAAGCCGTGCTCTCCAGCTTTTACATAGAATTGTGTGTCGCGCAGCGCAGTGACGAATGGAATACCGAGTTCATCCAGATACGTCTTCAGCGAATTAAAACTCAGCGTGTTGCGTTTCACCCGATTGGCGACCACGGCAATCGTGCATGCACGCTGACGATATGCCTGAGTCTTACGCAATGCGTGGATAAATTCTGTGGCGGCGCGCATATCAATTGCAGAAGGAATTACGGGTATCAGAATGATGTCTGCCTGAGCAACGAGGTCAGAGAGGGCGTTCCCATGTAACCCTGCTGGTGTATCGATGACCACGCGCTCTGTCGCCAGCGGAATGCGCATACGCCAACTGAGGGTCGAGCCAGCGCGGTGCCTCTCACGCTCGGCTTCAATACCGTTGATGATCGGCAGTCGGGCATTACGGAGTTTTAACCAGTCGGTAGCCGACGCCTGCGGGTCATGATCAATAAGAGTGGTTGTTTTCCCTTCGCGGGCAAACTGACAGGCGAGGTTGGTCGCCAGGGTAGTTTTTCCGCAACCGCCTTTTGCGTTGGCCACCAGTACACGTACAGCTCGGGCTTGGCTGACAATGCGTGGCTTCTGACTGATTACCCCGGCGGTCATAGAGGGCATCGTTTCCCTTTGGCGATGAGTGTTATGATTAAGCATACTGCATAAATGGGCATTTTGCTGACGCCTGTGTACAAAAGGAGTTGATATGAAACTGACGGCCATTATTTTTATGATGAGTGTGCTGGGCGTGGCCTTTGCTACCCCCTATGTCATGAAGCGCATTCAGTCTGGGGATTCCGGCGTCTCGCTCAGCCAGTACACGCCGCCTACCTCTTCGACTCAGACTCGCCAGACGTTTTATAAATGGCAGGATGCCAATGGCCAGTGGCACTTTGGTAATGAGGCCCCAGAGGGTGTTGAAGCTATTCCGGTGAATATCGATACGGCGGCGAATATTCTGGCTCCGGTAGCCACTCAGGAAGAGAAGTCAACGGATGCACAGTTGATCAGCCCTGAACCTGCAATTCCAGATTCGCCCGTTGTCATGCCATCTCAGGCGCTGGAATTAATTGATCAGGCTAAGCAGGTGAAGTCGATGCTGGAATCGCGATATTCATCCGAGAACGAGCCCTGAGGCTTGGATTTACTGCTCCGGATCAAACCTTTCGCTAAAAAGTAATATGATAGACGCGGCCATTTGCTGCGGCCGCGACAATACCTGTATCTGAGAAACCGACGTCTTCGACGGTCACGTTGTTACCCACCCAATGGTCCCCCGGAGTGGCTCGCCAGCGTCCGAGTTCGGCCCCGGTCTGTGTGTCCCACAATTGAATCTGGCCTGACGTGTTACCAGTCAGAAGCTGTCTCTCTGTATCGTTAAATCGTGCAGAGGTGAAATGCCCCCTGCCACCCGGAAATTCAAACAACAGCTCACCGCTTGCAGCATCCCAGAGACGACCTGGCTCACGCAGAGCTGAGGTAAATACGAGACGTCCGCTGCCAGATAGCTCGGCAGTTTTGACCTGGTTATTGTGCTGTAACGTCGCGATTGGGCTGCCGTCATTGAGATTCCAGATCACCGCGGTTAAATCGTCACTGGCCGATGCGCCGATTAATCCATCCAGACTGAGGCTGACGTCGTAGACGATACCGTCGTGGGGCAAGCGCTGGCGTATGCCGCCGTTACGGATATCAAATAGTGTGGCGGTGTAATCCTGCATCGCCAGAAGAGCGAGTTGACCGTTGCTTGTCAGAGCGATGTCCTCGATATCGCCCGGTGCATTCCAGAACCATACTGCGGCTCCTGTCGCCACCTCCCACAGCACGATGGTGCGGTTATCGGCGCTGGCGACGTAGGCATCTTCGGGTGAGAAGGCCGCGCTGGTCAGGTTACTGTAGCCGTCCGGCGTGTGGTTCCAGTCGAAGTGTCGTTCCGCCGGATCAAGCGTCCAGTAGCTTCCGCCGTGATGCAGGCTACCGATAAATGCGGCATGTCCCGCATGGTTAATACGGATGCTGTAAACGCCTTGGGTGGCAACTTCAGAATAACGATCTGGTTCCGCCGCTTTGTCACAGGCGACTACCAGGAAGAGGGAAGATAAAACGACAATGGTGCGGAGAATCATGACAACCTGTTCCATGTACGATCAGTGGACGCGCACACCGCGCGCCCTGTTGTCAGTGTAGTTCAGAAATCAGCTGGCAACGGCTTCGCGATGCACGTTGTGCATTTTCTCGATCAGGTTGTCTTCGATCTGGAAGCGCTCTTCGAGCACTTCGCCAATGGCTGAAAGATCAGACGGCAATTTGGCCAGTTGCTCAAGAGAGCAGTGCTTGTCGTACGTGTCATTGAAGTCGACGCACTCACCCGTGAGGATTTCCAGACGAGGCATGTGCTCGTTAGCAAGGTCGATGGAGCCATCGTCGAACTCGCGGGCTTCATTCATTAACTGTTCGTAGATTTCGAAGTGGCCTGCCGAGCAGTAATCCATCATCACTTCGCAGAAGCGCTGCAGGTTCGGAGCCAGCGGCTCTTCGTCTGAGAGTGGCTTGCTTGCGCTCAGATTGCAGAACAGAACAATCAGACTCTGACGTTCATTCAGCCATTTATCGATGAGTTGATGTACACCACCCCAGCGTTCCTGTGCATTTTTGCATTGTTCCAGCATGTCAAAATTCCTCTGTAAAACGGGTGAAACCCATGCCTCAGTGTCACCAATATAGGCGCGCTGAAACGGCGTTTTCAAGCAACTTTTTTGAGTTTTTTTTCTTGCATTAGTGGCAACTTATGCATCATGGGGCTTTGGCATCTGTATGGCGCGAACCAGGCCAATAGCACTTACGACCGCAAACCCGACGAATACCACGCGCATCCATTCAGGCATGCTCATGCTCATGAATGACCAGGATACGTCTGCACAACTGCCGCTGGCCTGGAGCATAAAGGTAACCAGCTCTGTGAAGGGCAGTACCTCCGCCATGTATTCAACACTGGGGCCGCATTCAGGCACCTCGTCCGCTGGCAGCCCCTGCAACCACACATGACGATGTGAAACCCATATACCAAATACAGATGACGCAAAGGTGAACATCAGTGACGCCAGTTGTGGCAAGCGCGTATTGCGGCTGAGGAAAGCGAGTAAACAGCCAATTCCGACTGCCAGCGTTGCGATTCGCTGAACAATGCAAAGTGGGCAAGGGTCGAGAAAAAGTTGATATTCGAAGTAGTAGGCCGCGCCCAGTAACAGCGCACAGATAATAAACCCGGCCAGGTAGCCACCGGCAACGACAGAGCTGGGAAACAGGCGTTGAAGAGTCATATCACTGGTTTTATTTTGCTGAAAGAGCCTCGAGTCTACCACGCGTCCCCGGCGGAATCTGTTACGGCTGCTAAGCTTGATAAAAATCTACAATTCAAGGAGGTTTGCCATGCTTGCCCGTACATTATTTTGCCTGTTAATGGCTTTGCCACTGACTACGTTTGCGGAAGACGGTGCCGGAGCGCCAGTGGGCCCACAGATCCAGTACATCTACTTTGAGCCCGCGTTTGTTGTGAACTATGGAAGTACCGGGCGTATAAAGTATCTCAGGACGGACGTCGCTCTGAAGGTCAGCTCTACCGAGGCCGCTGGCATGGTGTCGCACCATAAGCCGTATCTGAGAAACAGTCTGGTAATGCTGTTCAGTGCTCAGGAAGCCAATATCATGAACTCATCGGAAGGACGCGAAGAACTGCGTCAGATTGCGCTTAAGGAAGTGAAAGCTGTGATGAGCGAGCTGGAGGGCGTCCCAGCAGTAGACGACCTGTACTTCAATAACTTCGTCGTTCAGAACTGACTCTGACGAAGCGGACCCGGTTTATTACCGGGTCATGTACGCTGTCAGATACTCACCGAAGGGCAGCGTGTCGCTCTGTTCCAACTCTTCCTGAGCATTGAGGCTGTCCTGTGCCATCGTTTTCCACGTATCCTGAATGGCTCCAGAAAGGGGCTCGCTGAGGGTCTTTCTGTGCGCCTTCGCCTGACGAAGCGTCAGTTCGGCGAATTCAATGTTCTCATCTTCCAGAATACGCAGTACGCGCGCTGATGGTGTCAGGCTGCTGTCGGCGACTTTTAATCGCTGTTGCGCCAGAGTATCTCGGTGGAAACTGTGGTGGTGTGCTTCGTCCATCAGCTCAGCCAGTGGCTGCATACTGTCGAGTAGCTCATTGGCCCAGTCAGTGAGCTTTTTGCTGCCTGTAGAACTCTCCAGTTCAAGTCCGGGTTTACGGCCGTCGTACACCACCTTACTGAAATTATTCTGAATGCGCTGATACGCCGCATTGTCGATTTCAGCGCTGTCCTGAAGAGCACACCAGGTCAGGAATATATCCATAAAGTGCATTTGAGGTATGTCGAGACCCAGCGGCAGGAACGGGTTGACGTCTGTACTGCGAACTTCGATGTATTGAATGCCAGCCCGGGCTAGTGACTCCAGCGGTTTTTCACCTGACTCACCAACACGCTTCGGTCTGATATTGCTGTAGTACTCGTTTTCAATCTGAAGCAGATTGGTGTTCAGTTGCTTGTATTGTCCCGAGGCTTCCTGCATACCGATAGCTTCGTATTCGGGGACAGGGATGGTCAGAGCGCTGCTCAAGGTGTCGATGTAAGTGTCCAGGCTGTTATGACAGATTTTAAGGCTCGACTGGGCGTTATTCTGATAGCCCAGATCACTCATCCGCAGAGAGGTTGCGTAAGGAGCATAAAGCGTATGTTTATGCAGCCTGTCCAGCTTGTGTTCGCGCCCTTCCAGGAAGGTGCTGCACACCGCAGGTGAGGCGCCAAACAGGTACATCAGTAGCCAACCATGGCGTCGGAAGTTACGGATCATGCTCAAATAACGACGCGATATGGCGTCTTTATCGGCTTTTTCGCCGTCTTGCTCGGCCAGCAGAGCCAGCAGCTGATCTGGCAAGGAAAAGTTGTAGTGAATACCTGAGATTGCCTGCATCACACGACCGTAGCGGTGCCACAGTCCGTGACGGTAAGCATGCTTGAGCTGACCAAGATTAGAGGTACCGTAATCGGCAATTGGAATGCTTAACTCACCTTTCAGAATACACGGCATGGACGCAGGCCAGATCAGCTCGCCTTCCATTTGCTGGTAGGCAAAACGATGCGCGGTTTCGAGGTAGGCGGCCGCTTCATGAGCACTGGTGAACACCGGTGTAATGAATTCGAGCAGAGCTTCTGAGTAGTCTGTGGTAATTGCAGGATGCGTCAGTGCAGAGCCCATTCCCTTTGGGTGTGGCGTCTGGGCGATCAAGCCGTCATTACTGCATCGTAATCCTTCTTTCTCAATGCCGCGCTGTAAGCGAGTCAACAAAGGACGATACTGAGATTCGGATAACAGAGACAGCAGTGAGTCGTATGAAGCCAAGGGCACCTCTGGATGCAGGGAGAGTTGAGCGGATTATAGGGCGAATCCGGATGAAGTCTAACAACAAAACTCACTGGTGCAGAAGTCTGAACAGTCCGTTATCAGAACCGGGTGCCCACTGTCGCCTGTACTCGGGTCGCTTGCGCGTAACTGGCCCCGCCTGGCAGGTAAGGGTCAGATGTGAAATCGCGCTGTAGCGATAAACGCCAGTTTACATCGAGTGTTTCAGCTTTGCGTACACCATAGACGGTAGCATTGAGGCGACGGAAATCGACGGTATTGTCGTGGCCGCCGGCTTCGCCAAGGTCCTCAACCAACATCAGGCTCAATGTTGAGTTGAGCCCTGACGTCCAGCGTTGATTCCAGCTTAGTGTTTGTGAAAACGGTGCATACATACCCAGTAGCTCACCGTCACTCAGGCCTTCTTCTGCGTGAATATCGACCTGAATATAGGCGCCATTTGTGCGCAAACCGCACGAAGCACTGAGCTGGTATACGGCCTGCCATTCCACACCGGTGTAGCGGATACAGTTGTCCGAATTCACGCGATCAGCCCAGATTGATGGGTACAGATAATGTGCTCCGTCCAGCTTTTCGCGAAACAGGCGAATGTCCCATTCAGCCTTGCCGTTGAGCTGTGATTGCCCGTAGTAGCCAAGTTCGTATGAGTAGATCATTTCCGCATCGAGGCCGCCGTCGGCAATGAAACTGGCGTAGAAGTCACCGGTGGCGTAGGGCGATTCCGTTTCAATGTAATCGACGCCATACGACCACTGCGCATACTCTTTAATCAAGTCAGGCGTTTTCGCCGCTTGGCTGTAAACAAGGCGGAACGACTGCACCGGACTGATCAGATAATTCGCCGCAGCACGAAAGGATTTCGCAGGCGAAAATGACTCTGAGATCTCTGCCATTGCACCTGAGTGGAGTACCCAGTCATCCGTAGCATGCCAGTTCACATTGGCGAAAATACGGGATGTGGTCTGGTCGATTTCACCTTTGTAATAATCGTAGGAGTAGACGTTGTCATAGCGGAAGCCAATACCGCTCAGCACCGTCAATGTGCTCGTCGGTGAGTAGGTATCCTGCAGTTCGATGTCCACACGCTTTTCAGTGGTACTGGCACGGCTGATGGCATTGACTGGTATCAGGAAGTCAGCAGGGTCGGCGTAGCGTTGAGCCAGCGTCGTGAACAAGGCCACTTGTTCGGGGTCGCTGGTATCCAGTGCTGTCGGTTGTTGCCCACTCACCACTTGCATGGCGGCATCACTATTGAGCCGATACAGGGCGCCCAGTTGGGGGTCGAAGGCACCGGCCACGCCCTCATATAGGCGTTGTGTCTGTTCGCGTTGGTACTCGGTTCCGTATAGCGATAATTTAAGCTCGTGTGCTTCATTCAGAAGCGACGTGTACCGGAACCCAATTTCATGGTGAGCTTCGCGTACCTTATTGCTATCGAGGTCAAAGTCGGGGACGTTACGCTGCGATTTGGATGCTACCAGAGCGACATCAAGAGAGTCGCCGTCTGGTAGGGTATAAAATCCGCGTACATTGGCGAAGCGTGAATCACGGCGGTCTGCGCAGTCGTCACCGTTGCTGCAGCCAAATCGCTCTGGGTCCAGTCCGTCGTCCAGATGATCGGTGCCGCGATCGACGCCAGTCACTCGCCAGAATCCACCAAGTGCCTCAAAGCCGCTTTGTAGATGGACATGCTGATACCCGTTATTGCCCAGAGTCAGGTTAACTTTCTGATCGCCTGCGGTATCTTCCGGGTGCATGGTAATAATGTTGATAACGGCTTTATAGGCGTTGGTTCCATAGGCTGTCGAGTTCGGGCCCCGTACCACTTCAATACGTTGAATTTCTTCAACCGCAACCGGCAGATTGCTCCAGGTAACGGAAGACAGGCCTGCCCGATATATCGCTCGACCGTCAATCAGTACTTCCATGTCAGTCGGGACGAGCGCCGTACCGCCGTGATAAACCACGTTGTCGGTATTGCTCAGCGGTTCTGGTGCGACCAGCATGCCTGGTACGTATCGAAGCAGTTCGCTGACCTCCTGTGCTCCCACGGCTTCAATCAGGTCCCGGTCAATGACGGTAACGCTGGCCGGAACCTCTGCCGTGGGTTGCTTTAAGCGGGCTGGGGTGAGCACAAAGGGTATAAGATCATCGCCGGACGCAGACCACATCGGGTCCTCCATCGCACTGGCGGTACAGACCAGTCCTGACAGGCCGAGAAGAATGAACGCGCTGATAGCGGAACTTATACGTCCTTGTTTGTGCACAACAGTCTCTTACTACTTGGTTTATGAACTATTTCTTTTTTGCCTTCGCAAAGGCTTGAGCGAAGGCACCCGCCATGGCGCCAGTTGATGCACTGGATGCGTCAGCTGGACGCTTGGCCGTTCGCTCTGATGTCTTGCCTTGTCTGGACGAGTGCCTTCTGGCACCAGTGTCATTTGACGGCGGCGTATCATCGCTTAAACGCATGGATAAGCCAATGCGCTTTCGCGACACATCCACTTCCATGACTTTCACTTTCACGATGTCGCCAGCTTTGACGACATCACGTGGATCTTTCACAAAGTGGTCGGCCAGCGCCGAAATATGCACTAAGCCATCCTGATGGACGCCGATATCCACAAAGGCACCAAACGCTGCCACGTTGGTGATGGCGCCTTCGAGAATCATACCTGGCTTCAGGTCTTTGATGTCTTCGACGCCGTCTTTGTATTCCGCAAAGCGGAATTCAGGGCGAGGATCACGGCCCGGCTTTTCAAGCTCACTCAGGATATCTTTTAAGGTGAGTTCGCCGGTATGCTCATCTGTGAACTGGCCTGCATTGACAGATTTCAGAAAGCTGCCGTCGCCAATCAGGCTGCTGACATCGCGTGAGAATTCATGGGCAATACGCTCCACCACCGGATAGGACTCAGGGTGAACGCCTGAGGCATCAAGCGGGTTGGTACCGTTCATGATGCGTAGGAAGCCCGCTGCCTGCTCGAAGGTTTTGTCCCCTAAACGCGGCACCTTGGCCAGGTCTTTGCGCGACGTGAAGGCACCGTTCACGTCGCGGAAGGCAACGATGTTATTGGCTAATGTGGCGTTGAGGCCAGAGACCCGAGTCAGCAGCGGCGCGGAGGCCGTGTTCAGGTCGACACCCACCGAGTTCACACAGTCCTCTACGACAGCATCCAGTGTGCGCGCTAATTGGCTCTGGTTAACATCATGCTGATACTGGCCAACACCGATGGACTTGGGTTCGATTTTCACCAGTTCGGCCAACGGGTCCTGCAAGCGACGAGCAATGGATACGGCGCCACGAATGGTCACGTCCAGATCCGGAAATTCTTTGGCCGCCAGCTCGGAAGCTGAGTACACCGAGGCACCGGCCTCGTTGACCATGATTTTCTGCACGTTCAGGTCTTTGTGTTTTTTCAGCAGATCGCCAACAAACTTATCGGTTTCGCGCGAAGCAGTACCGTTACCAATCGCGATCAGCTCGGCATTGTGCTTTTGAATCAGCGCCAGCAGCACGGCTTCGGATTCGGCGATGCGATTTTGCGGCGGCGTTGGGAAGATAGCGCAGTGATCGAGGACTTTGCCGGTTTTATCGACGACCGCGACTTTCACCCCGGTACGCAGGCCCGGATCCAGTCCGATGGTGGCTTTTGGCCCCGCCGGTGCGGCTAACAACAGGTCTTTCAGGTTATCAGCAAAGACTTTTATCGCGCTTTCCTCGGCCTGTTCACGCAGCTGGCCAATCAGCTCGGTCTCGAGGCTGGTCAGCAGCTTGATGCGCCACGTCCATTTGACGACCTCGGCCAACCAACGGTCGGCGGCACGGCCTTCGTTCTCAATGCCCGAGTGCTCGGCAATGATGGCTTCGCAGGGGCTGGCCGCAAGCTTGTCGTCCGGATCGCCGGTGACCAGTGAGAAAGACAATACGCCCTCGTTGCGACCACGCAGAATAGCAAGCGCACGATGCCCCGGTACCGATTTAAGCGGCTCGTCGTGCTCAAAGTAGTCGGCGAACTTTTCGCCTTCTTTTTCTTTACCCGGCACCACGCGAACAGAGAGTGTGGCTTCTTGCTTCAGGAAGCGGCGCAACGCCGCGAGCAAGTCGGCGTTCTCGGCAAAGCGCTCCATTAGAATGTATTTAGCCCCGTCGAGTGCAGCCTTGGTATCGCCAATGCTGTGCTCGCTGTTAAAGAATTTTTCGGCTTCCTGCTCTGGTGTAAGAGTTGGGTCGTTGAACAGGGCATCGGCCAATGGCTCCAGACCTGCTTCAATGGCCATCTGACCCTTGGTGCGACGCTTTTTCTTGTAGGGCAGGTACAGATCTTCAATGCGGGTTTTGGTTTCAGCCGTCAGCAGCGCCTGCTTAAGTTCTGGGGTGAGCTTGCCCTGTTCTTCAATGCTGTTGAGAACCGACGCCCGGCGATCTTCCATGTCGCGTAAATAACCCAAACGCTCTTCGAGAGTACGCAACTGGCTGTCATCCAGAGCGCCCGTTACTTCTTTCCGGTAACGGGCAATAAAGGGCACAGTCGCGCCTTCATCGAGCAGGGCGATGGTGGCGTCAACCTGTTGTGGGCGGATATTCAGTTCGGTAGCGAGGCGTTGGGTAATCGAAGGCAGGGACATGGCTCACAGGTACTTTATTCACGATGGCGTGAGTATACCTGTGCCTTGTTGGGCTGAACACGATGGTCGTTCACTGGGGCAACAAAAACTGCGATGACAGGCGGTGCTGTCTGGCAGTGATTGAAAGATGACATCTTTGTGATGATTTTGTGAGGCTTTCACGAAGGGCTGTGGCGCAGAGTAGTGATCGGTCAGGAGCATTCTCCGACCTTTCATTTGTTCATACTAACCGACAGGACACGCTCATGATTCGATTGACTACCTCCGCCTTGGCTCTTGCTATTGCTGGCACCGCCAGTATGTCGCACGCCGCTGAATTTGATGTTGCGATTACCAACGTCACCGCCGGTGTCTTTTTTACTCCGCTTCTGGTGTCGGCTCACAGCGATGGGCAATCCATGTTTATGGCCGGTGCCACCGCCAGTGCCGAGCTTCAGGCCATGGCCGAAGGCGGCGATATTTCTGGTCTGGCCACAGCACTGTCTGGTGCGGGTGCGGTTAATGCGGAAAACCCTGCTGGCGGCTTACTGTCACCGGGGGCGACGACGGAAGTCACCCTGAATACCGACAACGCCAGCGATAACACATACCTCTCCATCGTTGCCATGATGCTGCCGACGAACGATGGTTTTGTCGCGCTCAACCAATGGAAAATCCCATCAGAACCCGGCGTTTATCCGGTGGCACTGAACGCGTACGACGCCGGCACCGAAGCTAACGATGAAGTGCTGGGCAGCGGTGCTCCCGGCGAAGCGGGCTTTCCTGCACCGCCACCAGTGGCTGCCACGATCGGGACAAACGGGACGGGCATCGACGCCAGTGTTGAAGGCTATGTGCACATTCACCGCGGTGTGACTGGAGACGCCGACACCGAGGGCGGACAAAGTGACATCGACCTCTCTCATCGCTGGCTCAACCCAGTGGCGAAGGTTGTAGTAACGGTGAAATAAGGAGAGCCCGATGACCATTCAACAGACATCTTTAATTCTGTGCGCCGCTGCGGTTCTTACGGCTTGTGGTGGCAAAGACAGTGATCCAGAAATGGCGACCTTCGAGGTAGCGGTTACCAACTTGACGGCGGCCCAGCCGCTCTCGCCGATGACACTTGCGGTTGCCTCACCCGACTGGTCTCTGTTCGAGCTCGCCGAGCCCGCCAGTGTTGCGTTGGAGCAGATTGCAGAGAGCGGCGACAACAGTGCGTTGCTGGCTGAGCTAGAGGGCAACGCACAGGTGATGAAGAGCATCTCTGGCACGGGCATTGTGATGCCGGGTATGACAGCGACGTTTGAAATCTCAGTACCGGAGTCTGATCTGGATCAGGCGAGCCTGTCGGCGGTCACCATGTTGGTGAACACCAATGATGCTCTAACGGCCGTTCGAGGTGTGGCTCTGGATGCCATCGAGCTGGGAGGCTCAGTTCATCAATCCATGGCGGCATACGATGCTGGCACCGAATCCAACAATGAATTTGCCGCGACCATTCCTGGGCCCGCCGCGGGTGGCGAAGGGTTCAGTGCCGAGCGCGATGACAGTGATCGGATTCTGGTGCACCCGGGTGTGATTGGTGTCTTGGGTGGCCGAGCGGACTCCGTACTGGGTGAAGAGCACCGCTTCGATAATCCGGTTGCAGGCATCGTCATTACCCGTACTGAGTGATGTTGATCGGCGATACGGATTAATCGAACAGGAGTGCGTAATAAAACGCAGCGATAGTGCGACAAATAAGTCACCGGAGCGGGAGTCGCTTCGGAGACTATTTGTAGGAGAATACGATGAGCCACGCACTGAATTCGCCGCACACGCCACCCCTGAGCCCACTCTCTGTGCGAGCGCCAGGATCTAAAACGGATTCCGCATTAACCAGCGCTGTACCGCGCGCTCGTATTCTGGTGATCGAAGACGACTCTGCGATTGCTGAGGTTATTTTCGGGCATTTAAATGCCGATTATGACTTGGTGCTTGAGGCTGACGGTCTGAGAGGATTTCAGCGAGCCAATGAAGAAACGTGGTCATTAATTGTTCTGGACGTGCGCTTACCCAATAAAGATGGCCTTGAAATCTGTCGGGATTTACGTGCCCACAGTAACGATACCCCGGTGCTTATGTTGACCAGTCGCTCTGGTGAACTGGACCGCGTGTTGGGGCTGGAAATGGGTGCCGATGACTACATGGTAAAGCCCTTTTCAATGCTGGAATTAGGCGCGCGCATCAAGGCGTTGCTGCGTCGTGCAGCAAAGTCTGCGGCACCTGCCCCTGAGGTGAGCCGTTTGTCTGTTGCCAATATGCAGCTGGATCTGAGAACACATGAATGCTGGCGTGGCGGGCAAGCATTAACACTCACGTCGACCGAGTTCGATCTGTTGGCGCTGTTTATGGCCCATCCGGGCACGGTATTTACCCGGGCGGAATTACTCGAGCGGGTATGGGGATACGGCCATAGTGGTTACGAACATACCGTGAACTCTCATATTAATCGTTTGCGGGCCAAGCTGGAGGATCACCCTTCAAGCCCGTCCATCATCGTCACAGTGTGGGGCGTAGGATATAAATTTAATGGCGGCTGAGTATTCCGTGAGCACCGTTCGACTGACATCACTGTCAGCGCGGATGGCTCTGATTTTTCTTGTATTAGTCGTCGGGCTGGGCGGCAGCCTGATTTGGCTGGCTCAGGTCACGGCACAACAGGGTGAGCTGGCAGCGCTGCAAGGGATTAACCGCTCGACCGCCATGTACATCGCGGAGCAGGCCCCCGTGATTGATGAGCAGGGCGTCAATGAAGAGCGCCTCAGTGAGCTCGCCGCGCGCGCCATGATCATTAACCCTGCTCTGGAAATTTATGTACTCGATCCTGAGGGTGCGGTACTTGCACATCGGCTGCCTACTGAGTCGGTGGTACTGAGCGAAGTGAATACGGCCAGCATTGCGCGCTTTCTGGCCGGTGATGGCTTTCCAATTATGGGGGATGATCCTCGTCGCCCGGATGAACTGACTGCCTTCTCAGTGGCTCCCGTCATGATTGATGGGGTGCTTCACGGCTATGTCTACGTTGTTGTCGGTGGTGAGGTGTACCACCAGATGAAAGCAGCGGCCGAGAATACCTATTACCAGAACCTTTTTACGTCGCTGGCGATGATCGCCGTACTCAGTACCGTACTGGTGGGCGGATGGCTGACTCTCACCGTGACCCGTCCACTGCGGCAATTGCGCCAGGCAATGACCGAGTATCAGGTGGGTGATCGGAGTCTGTCGCCGGTGAGCGCGGATTCTCACAATGAAGTGACCCAGTTGCAGTACTGTTTTGCCAACCTGCAAGACACCATCGCCACTCAGCTTGAGTCTATTGAACAGCTCGACCGAACACGCCGTGAACTGATCGCCAACGTCTCCCATGATTTACGAACCCCTCTTGCGGCTTTGCAAGGCGCACTGGAGTTGGCGGTGCTCAAATCGGATGCGCTGAGCCCGGGAGACCAGCATCAACTTCTGCAATCAGCGCATAAACAGAGCGTCCGGTTGGGGCGGCTTGTGAACGATTTATTTGAACTGGCGTCGTTGGAAACGGACGGACAGGCGCTCGAGACAGAGTCTTTTTCTATTTGTGAGTTGTTACAGGATTGCCGTCAGGATCTGATGCAGCTGGCAGAGCGGCGCGGTGTGACATTGGCAGTGACCATGCCGCCAGAAGGCGATGCCTGGGTGCGCGCGGATATTCGTTTAATGCAGCGCGTGCTTGATAATCTGGTCGCCAATGCGATCCGGCATACGCCTCGTGGTGGAAGCGTGGAGCTGAGTGTTGAAGTGCTAGAGCATGGTAGCCGTATCGCGGTTGCCGATACCGGAGTGGGCATCGACAGCCATGAACTGCCGCATATCTTTGATCGTTTCTATCAATCTAAAGAGACAGAGCACTCAAGCCAGATTGGTACAGGACTCGGGCTGGCGATCGTGAAGCGTATTCTGGCGATTCACGAGACGGATATTCAGGTGGTTAGCCGGGTGAATCAGGGAACGCGGTTTGAGTTCGAGTTGGCGCACGCTGGTTGATACCGGCATACCTTTAATCAGCAGGAACAAAAAAGGGCGCCGTAGCGCCCTTTCTTATATTCGTAAAGCGGGATCAGCTTACAGCTGAGGACCTGCATTTACGATGGCGTCAGAGACGTCGTACTTCTTGAAGTTTTCAACGAACTGAGCAGCCAGGTTCTTAGCCGCACCTTCCCAATCGGAAACGTTTGACCAAGCTTTGGTTGGGTTCAGCAGAGTCGCGTCAACACCTTCCAGAGACTTAGGAACCTGCAGGCCGAAGATTGGCAGTTCTTCAGTGTCAGCGTCACGCAGTGCGCCAGACTGAATCGCAGCAATCACAGCGCGGGTCGTCGGGATGCTGAAACGCTCACCGCCACCACCGTTAGGACCGCCAGTCCAACCTGTGTTCACCAGGTATACCTGAGAACCGAAGTCAGTCACACGCTTCATCAGCAGTTCAGCGTAAACGCCTGCTGGACGTGGGAAGAAAGGCGCGCCGAAGCAAGTAGAGAAGGTCGACTTAAGGCCTTTAGAACCGCCCATTTCAGTAGAACCGACCAGAGCGGTGTAGCCAGACAGGAAGTGGTAAGCCGCTTGCTCTTTGCTCAGGACAGATACTGGAGGCAGTACGCCGGTCATGTCACAAGTCAGGAAGATAACCGCTTTTGGCTCGCCTGCCATGTTCTCTTCTACACGCTTCTCAACGTGAGTCAGCGGGTACGCACAACGGCCGTTTTCAGTCAGCTCAGTGTTGCTGTAGTCGGCAGTACGAGTGTTCTCGTCGATGGTGACGTTCTCAACGATGGCACCGAACTTGATCGCGTCCCAGATGATAGGTTCGTTCTTCTGAGACAGATCGATGGTTTTTGCGTAGCAGCCGCCTTCGATGTTGAATACAGTGCCTTTGCCCCAACCGTGCTCGTCGTCACCGATCAGGTAACGGGCAG